>JBDIAG010000083.1:0-10712 GCA_039812305.1 Actinomycetales bacterium
CTGCTGGGCGGCCACCCGGGCCCCGACGATCGCGCCGACCATGGCGGCGTCCAGGTGGTATCGGCTCTGTGCGATGACCGCGAGGAACGGGATGACGCTGGAAAAGCCCAGCATGAAGGCCGCCTGCGCCGTCAGGAGAGGACGCAGGCGGACGCGTTCATTCACGCCGCTGGCTCCGAGTCCTCGACGTAGCCGTCCTGCACCATGAGGCACCGGTCGCATCCGTCGGCGAGAGAAGGGTCGTGAGTCACCACGATGAGAGTGGTGCCCTGCTTGGCGCTGAGTGCGGCGAGTTCGGCCGCGACCTCGGCGGCGGTCTCGTCGTCCAGGGCGCTGGTCGGTTCGTCGGCGATGATGATCCGCGGGTCGGCGATCAGCGCGCGGGCGATCGCGGCCCGCTGCGCCTGGCCGCCGGAGATCTCGTTCGGACGCCGGTCCAGGAGGGCGGAGTCCAGTCGCGCGGCAGCGGCGGCCCGCTCGATCGCGGCGTCGTCCACCGTGCCGAGCAGGTGGGACTGGCTGTGCGAGAGCGCATGCCGGATCGTCCAGCGGGGCGGGAAGGACGCCAGCGCGTCCTGCGGGATGCCTTGGACGAGGTGGCGCATCGACCGGGGCGGATTGCGGCGGGCACTCACCCAGAGCTGATCCTCGAGGAGGACGCGGCCGGCGGTGGGACGACGTAGCCCGAGGATGACGTCGGCCAGCGACGACTTGCCGGCGCCGGACCGGCCGACGACGGCAACCCGTTCGCCCGCGCGGAGTTTCAGGGAGGTCGGCTGCAGAGCGGTGAAGGTGTGCGCCCGCCGGCCGTGCCGCAACGTCACGTCCTGCACGTGGACGAGAGCCGCGCTCACGCCTTCTCCAGCACGTTCGCGGCGGGTTCGTCCAGAACGACGATGTTGGGGACGATCCGGCCCTTCTCCACCCGCACGGAACGGTCGGCCAGGGCGCGCGACACCTCCGGTTCGTGGGTGGTGACGACGAGGCCGAACGGATTCGCGTCGTCGGTGTGCAGACCCTTGAGGAGCTGCACCGTCTCGTCGCGGGTGGCGGGGTCGAGCGCGCTCGTCGGTTCGTCGGCCAGCAGCAGGGTCGGCCGGCAGAGCAGCGCCATCGCGATCGAGACCCGCTGCGCCTGGCCACCGGAGAGTTCCGCCGGGCGCCGGTTCAGTAGGCTGAGGTCGGTGATGCCGAGCTGGGCCAGCACCCGCTCCACGTCGCCGATCGGCCGGGACGTCACCTGTGGCAGTTGCTTGCCCACCCGCAGCAATGGGTGCAGGGCGTCCTGCCCGCGTTGGGGGATGATTCCGACGTGGGCATCCGGATCGGCCGCGATCCGTCGCCCCCGGGCCATCCGTACTCCGATCGGCAGGCGCCCGGACAGCGCCGACAACAGCATCGACTTGCCCGACCCGGAGGGCCCCATCACGACCAGCCGCTCGTCCGCACGCACCACGAACTCGTCCACCTCGAGCAGCACCTGTCCGGAGCCCACCACCTCGATGCGGATGTCCTCGAGGCGCACAATCTCACTCGTCACGCGCATAGAGTAAACGATACTGAGAGCGCTTTGCGTTTAGGTGGGCTTGGTACGATGGGGATCGGGGCGTTCTTGTTGTGTGACTCGTTGCCGCGGAGTTGGTTTGGTGTCGATGTGGCAAATGAAAGTCAGAACTGACAACATGTCCGTGAGTGGATGCGGGTCTGCTGGCGCTGCCGGAGCGGCGTGGCGGGCGGCTGGGTCATGCGCCCGGCGGATTATGGGGCGGCCGGGCGCCCGGGGCGGCTGCACGTGGGCGGCTGGGTGGCTGCAGGTGGCCGGGTCGCCGCACGTGGGTTGATGTGACCGTCTGTGTGCGCGTTGACCACTTGTGGGCTGAGCGGCCGGCGATCGCTGGTTGCTGGGCTCGTGGCTGGTTGCTGGGTGGATATCCGGCTGGATGGCGGCGGCTGTGGGGGCTCGTAGGGCCCGGGGACTGTCGGCCGCCGGCTGCAGGTGGCCGGGGTCGCCGCACGTGGGTTGATGTGGCCGACTGTGTGCGCGTTGACCACTTGTGGGCTGAGCAGCCGGCGATCGCTGGTTGCTGGGCTCGTAGCTGGTTGCTGGGCGGATATCCGGCTGGATGGCGGCGGCTGTTGGGGCGCAAGAGCGCCCGGCCCCGGGGCGGGATCGACTGGGAGAGTGGGGAGCCCGGGATGGTCGATGAGACTAAAATAACAGGTACGGTCGCCATCTTGCCGAGAAGGCGACCGTACCCGTTGAGAGAGCCGTACCCGTTGCGAGCCGGACCGGTGGAACTCCCGCCCGTGAAAGTCCGCCCGTGAAAGTCCACCCGTGTGAAAGTCCAGCCCGGCAGAGTCCGCCCGACGAATGAAGGACCGGGCCGGAGAGTCCTGGTCGGCCGGTGGGTCAGCCCACCGGGGAGGAGGCGGGCGGTCCGACCGGGCGGTCGCCGGCCAGGGTGACGCGGCGCATCACGCGAGAGCGCACGTAGTCGTTGTTGGCGTAGTGCACGGTTGCCCGGTTGTCCCAGATGCCGACGTCGCCCAGCGCCCAGCGGTGCCGGACGATGTGCTCGGGCTTGGTGATGTGGGCGTAGAGCAGGTCGAGCAGGCCGCGGCTCTCGGCGTCCGAGACGTCGTCGATGTGCGAGGTGAAGCCGGGGTTCACGAACAACCCCTTGCGTCCGCTGACCGGGTGGATCCGGACGACCGGGTGGCTCACCGGCGGAAGCGAGGTGACCACCTCGCCGTCCCATTCGTAGCCTCGCCCGCCGTGCCGACGCAGGTAGTGGCCCCATTCGCGGTTGCCGTCATGGGTGGCGGTCAGCTGGTCGACCAGGTTGCGCACCGGTGTGCTGAGCGAGGAGTAGGCCGCCTGCAGGTCGCCCCAGCTGGTGTCGCCGCCGGTGTCCGGCAGGGCCACCGCACGCAGGATCGAGATCGCCGGCGGGGTCTTCATGAACGTGACATCGGTGTGCCAGACATCGGAGAAGGAGAACTCCGGGTCGGAGCTGTCGATGTTGTAGATGTGGGCGGAACCCTCGTGCGGCGCGGCCACCGGATGCCCCGGGGTCAACCGGCCCAGCAGGTTGCCCAGCCGCACTTGGGCCTCGTCGTCCAGTTGCTGGTCGCGGAAGAAGAGCACCTTGTACTCCACCAGCGCATCGGAGATGTGCCCGGCCAGATCGGCATCCACCTCACGCAGATCGATGTCGTGCACGACGGCACCCAGAGCCGGCCCGAGCGGGGTGACGGAGAGCGTCGACTCGGTCGGCAGCGGTGCCAGGACTTGTTCGGTCATTGCTGTTCCTTTCCTGTTTCTCTGGTGGGCGCGAGGGGGTGAGGGTCAGGCGGCTGCCGCCTGGCGCACCACTCGTCCGACTTCGGTTCGCAACCGGGCGAACTCGGGAAGGGCGCGCAGTTGCTCGGGCGTCACGCCTTCCCGCGGGAGGTCGACTCTGGTGTCGAGGGCGATCTGGCCGGGGCGGGCGGTGAGCACGATGATCCGGCTGGCGAGGAAGACCGCCTCGTCGACGCTGTGCGTGACGAACAGGCTGGTCGTGCCCTTGCCCAGGGAGCGCAGGTCCTCCTGCAGCGCCTCCCGAGTGAGGGCGTCCAGAGCGGCGAAGGGCTCGTCGAAGAGCAGCAGGTCGCTGGGGACGGCCAGCGCCCGGGCCAGCGCCAGTCGTTGCTGCTGGCCGCCGGAGAGCTCCCAGATCCGTCGCGCCTGCAGGCCGGCGAGGCCGACCCGGGCGAGCAGGTCCTCACGACGCTTCGGCCATTCCGACTTGGGCACCCGGCCGTAGTCGAGGGCGAGATCGATGTTCCCGCCCGCGGTCCGCCAGGGCAGCAGCCGGGGCTGCTGGAAGACCACGCCGCACCGGCCGGCGACCGGTAGTTCGCCGTCCACGGTCAGGGTGCCCGAGCTGGGTCGCTCGAAGCCCGCGATCAGGCGGAGCAGGGTCGACTTGCCGCAGCCGGAGGCGCCGACCACCGCGAGGAACTCGCCCGGCTCGATCCGCAGCGAGATCGGGCCGAGCGCCTGCACCGGCGTGCGCCCCTGTCGGTAGCTGTGCACCACATCGACGACATCGATTGCGGGAGCGTGTGTCTCACTTGATGCCATCGGGCAGCCCCTTCGTGTAGATGGACTTGGCGATCTCCTCGCGGCTCGGAGCCTTGGGGATCTTCTTCTGGTCGACGAGGAACTGCGCGGCGTCGTGCAGGTTGTCCGCGAGGCCGCCCGGTGTGCCGTCGGTGCCCAGCCACGTGGGGCTGGCCGCTTCCTCCGGCGTCAGGTAGATGCCCTGCGCGAGCTGCTTCTTGGTCTCCTCCGGGGTGAGGTTGAGCTCCGGCGCGATCGACTCCGCGGACTTGTCCGGGTCCGCCTTGATCTGCCGCGCCGCGTCGGCCTCGGCCTTCCGCCACGCGGTGACCACGTCCGGATGCTCGGCGATCAGGTCGTCGCTCACCACACCGAGATTGAGCGTCGGTTTGCCCTCGCTGGCGATCTTCGCGCTGTCGATGAGGACGGTGCCGTCCTTCTTCAGGTCGTCGAGGGTGGGCAGCCAGACGTAGGCGGCGTCGATGTCCCCGCGCTGCCAGGCCGCGACGATGTCCGCCGGCTGCAGGTCGACCAGGGTGACGTCCTTGTCGCTGAGACCGGCGCTCTCCAGCGCCGCCAGCAGGCTGTAGTGGGACGTCGACGCGAACGGCGTCGCGACCCGGTGCCCGCGCAGGCCCTCGATCGAGGTGATGCCGGAGTCGTTGCGGGCGACCAGGGCCTCGTTCGCGCCCGAGACGTCCAGGATGTAGGCGACCTTGTACGGGATGTTCAGCGGCTCGGAGAGTCCTCGGGCCACCGGGCTGGAACCGATCGCGCCGATGTCCACCGCGCCGGCGACGAAGGCCGTGTTGACGCTCGCGCCGGAGTCGAAGGCCTTCCATTCGATGTTGTAGTCGGGCAGGGCCTTCTCCAGCAGCTGGTCGTGCTTGACGATCAGGTCGCCGCCGGGAAACTTCTGGTAGGCGACGGTGATCGTCGGCTTGGACGACTCCCCGGAGGACGCCGCGCCGGCTCCTCCGCAGGCGCTGAGGGCGAGCGTCCCGATCACAATGGACGCCAGGGCGGCGCGTCGACGGAGGTGCGGCATGGTGGGCCTCTTCTGCTCGGATGAACGGTGGGTGGTCTCGGATCGCGTCACTGCTTGCCCGTCCAGGGCGTGACCCGGCGGCCGACGGCGGCGAGGACGGCGTCCAGCCCGAGGGCCGACAGGCCGATCGCGAAGAGGCCGACGACGACCACGGCGGTGTTGTTGTAGGCCTGGGCGTCGCGGATCATGCCGCCGATTCCGGGCATTCCATTGACGGTCTCGGCGGCGACGAGGGACGAGATCGCGATCGCCAGGGCGAGCCGGACGCCCGTGATCACCTGGGGCAGCGCGGACGGGATGAGGATGTCCCGGATCACCTGCAGGCGGTGCCCGCCGAGGGAGCGAGCGGCTTCGATCAGCGACTGCGGCACCTGGGTGATGGCGTCCGCGGTGACCACGGCGATCGGCGGCATCGCGGCCAGGCCGAGCAGCACCAGCTTCGGTGTCTCGTCGATGCCGAACCAGATGATCACCAGGGAGAAGTAGGCCAGCGGCGGCAGCGCGCGCAGCAGGGACAGCAGAGGTCCGAGAATCGTGCGCAACCAGCCGACGACGCCCATCACGATGCCGAGCACCAGACCGAGCAGCACGCCGATGCCGGCGCCGATCCCGATCCGCTGGGCACTGACGCCGAGGTGCTGGTACCAGGGGAGGCCCTCGTAACCGGCCGGTCCGCTGAGGTCGACGAGTGTGCGCGCAACCAGGACCGGGGAGGGGCGCAGCGTCTGGTTCTCGCCACCGATCGTGGCGACCAGTTGCCAGATGACGAGGAGCGTGACGATCGCCGCGAGATTGAGCGTCAGCTTGTGCGACGGCCTCCACCGCGGGCGGGTCGACGGCGACGGGGACGGTTGGCCCGGGCCGGACCCACTGGCCCGGTCTGCCTTCGCGGTGCGCAGGCGCAGCTTGGCGGGCACCGTGGCAGCCGCGGAAAGCGGTTGAGTCATAGGGGTTCTCCTTGGATGGGCAACTCACGCCGAGGGGTGGCCGGTACTGGTCCCGGCTGCGCATGTCTCGGCCGGCGTGGGTCGAGAACGTGGCAGTGGCGTGGTGGCAGTGGCGTGGTCGAGAACGTGGGCGCGTCCGCGGCGCGGATCGCTGTGGCCGGTCACCGCGCGCCGGAGGTGCGATGGTGCCGAAGGGGTGGCCGGTGGGCCCCGCCCGAGTAAGGCCGAGAGTGCAGTCTCAGCGACAACAACTCGTCATTGTGGGGCTCCATCTCGGCTCGGGACGTCCAAAGTGCAGTAAGTCTATAGAGAAAAGCTAGTAAGGCAAATTCCGTGTTCTCCGGGGGACTTGGTGAGTTGGGCTGGGTTGGCTGGGTTGGGCTGGCTGGCTTGGGTCGGCTGGGTTGGGTCGGCTGGGTTGGTGCGCCGGGTGGGTTGGGTCGGCTGGGTTGGTGCGCCGGGGTGGGTTGGTGCGCCAGGTGGATGACTGGGTTTGGCGCGCTGGGGTGGATGACTGGTTTGGTCGCGCTGGGGTGGGTGCTGGGTTTGGCCACGCTGGGGTCGGCGGGGGATCTGGGCATCTGGCGGCCCGGCATCCAGTGGGGTGTTGGGCATCCGGTGAGGTGTTGGGCATCCGGGTAGGCGTCGCGCATCCAGTTACGGGCCGGGCATCCGGTTGAGGGCCGGGCATCCGGCGATACGTGGCTGTTCGGCTGCTGTCTGGATGCCGGAGCATGTTTCCGGTCATCCGCCGCTTACGGGGGTGAGACGTCGCCGGGAGTTCAGTTGATTCTGCCCTCACCTGGGCGCTCGTCCATGCCGAGCGTGACTGGCGGTCGACACTCTGGGCGGCGCTGTGGGAGGCAAGGGGGTCCGGCATTCGGCGGTGCGCGCATCCAGTTGGGGGTTGGGCATCCGGGTAGCGGCCGGGCATCCAGTTGAGGGCCGGGCATCCGGCGATACGTGGTTGCTCGGCTGTTGTCTGGATGCCGGAGCACTATGCGGCCACTCACCCGTCGCCCACGTCGGCAGCCGACCGCCCGTCGTCACTGCCGACGCACGGCTCCGACCACGCACGGCTGGCTCCGACACGGCATCGACCGCGCTGGCCCGACTGCCCCGGCGTCGCCACCCGTGCCGGCAGCCGCCCCCATCACCCGGCAGCCGCCCCCATCACCCGGCAGCCGCCCCCATCACCCGGCAGCCGCCCCCATCACCCGGCAGCCGCCCCCATCACCCGGCGCCCGGAGACCGTTGGGCCGCCGCTGTCGTGCGCCGCCTTGCTCTCGGGTTGACCAGTAGGTTCGGGTCATGGATGGGTACAACTGGTCGGGAACGTTGCGTTACCGGGCGCGGGAGGTCGTCCGGGCGTCCACGGTCGAGGATGTGGCGCGGGCGCTGTCGGGGACGGGGGCGGTGCGGGCACTGGGGACGCGCCATTCCTTCAGCGCGGTGGCCGATACCGATGGTGTCCAGATCGACGTGACGGGGTTGCCGGCCGAGCCCGAGCTCGACCTGGACCGGCGCGAGGTGAGGATCGGCGCCGGAGCGCGCTACGCGGATGTGGCCGTCTTTCTGCAGCAGAACGGTTGGGCGCTGGCCAATATGGGGTCGTTGCCGCACATCAGCGTGGGTGGTGCGATCGCGACCGGCACGCACGGTTCCGGTGTGTCGCTGGCCAACTTGTCAGCGAGTGTCCGGGAGCTGGAACTGGTCACCGCCGACGGGTCGATCCTGCGGCTTCGGCAGGGTGATCCGGAGTTCGACGGAGCGGTGGTCGGGCTCGGCGCGCTGGGGGTCGTCGTCCGGATCGGCCTGGCGATCGAGCCGAGCTATCAGGTGCGGCAGGATCTCTACGACCCTCTCGAATGGGACGTCTTCCTGGCCGATCCGCTCGCGGTGATGGGCGCCGCCTACAGCGTGTGCCTGTTCACGGACTGGGTGTCGACGACCGTCAACGAGGTGCTGGTGAAGCATCGGGTCAGCGAGACGGCACCCGAGCCGCCGGAGAGAATCGCTGGCGCGCAACGTCTTACGTCCGAACAGCTTCGCCACCGGCTCGAGGTGAACCCGAGAGACAACTGGACGGAATGCGGCACCGTCGGCCCGTGGTGCGACCGGCTGCCGCACTTCCGCATCGACGCGACCCCGAGTCTGGGCGAGGAGCTGCAGACCGAGTACTTCGTCCCGTTGTCGATGGCCGCGGACGCTCTGGCCGCGATGCGTTCGATCGGGCCGCAGCTGGCCGGTCCGCTGCTCATCACCGAGCTGAGAACGGTTGCGGCCGACGATCTCTGGCTGTCGCCCTGCTTCCGGCGGGACTCCCTCGCGATCCACTTCACCTGGTACCGGCAGCCCGCGGAGGTCGCCCGGTTGCTGCCCCTGATCGAGCGGACGCTGGCACCGTTCGCGCCGCGACCGCACTGGGGCAAGGTCTTCGACGACGAGGCCCTCGACGTCGCGACCTGCTACCCGCGGGCGGCCGACTTCCGGAGGCTGGCCGAGCGCCTCGACCCCGCCGGCCGCTTCCGCAACGACTATCTGCTGCGCACCGTCTGGCGTTGACCGGCGGGTGGCCTCAGCGGGTGCCGGTCCGTCCCGCCGGCTTCGCCACGACGGTCACAAGCATGCTGCCCATGGCGACCATTACGGGCGTCAGTGGCTGCCGGTCCGTCCCGCCAGCTTCTCCGCGGCCTGCATCGCCTCGCGCCGGACATCCGGCGTGACGGACATCGGCCGTTGCTGCGGTGGCAGTCGCTTCGCCACCGGCGGCTCGCTGAGGTCACGCTGGGCGTAGTCGTACGGCTTGATCAGCGGGTGGCGGTACGACCCGGCGTGACCGAACTGATAGACGACGTCCTCGGTGAAACCGTCCACGCCGCCCACGTAGAGGGGCTCGCCCTGGCAGTACAGATCCTGCCGCGGGAAGATGCCGTCGCGCAGGTACGCGAGCATGACCTTCTGCGCGCAGGCGGAGGCACCCATCCCGACGGTGTGACCGATCCCGTTGTCCACCGACACCATGCGAGCCGTGCCGGTGGTGCGCAGGCGGGACTCCCGGGCGCCGGGGTAGGACGTGGCCGGGTCGACTTCGTTGTTGAGCATCAGCACGTCCTTCACCGGACGGTCGAGGATCGCCTTCGTCAGACTCGCCTGGTAGGGCCATCCGGTGCACGGGCTCACCAGGTTGGACGCGCCGGCCAGCGGCAATGTCCGGGCCACCGGCGCGTGCTGCTCGTACCACTCCTCCGGGTTCGGATCGCTGTTCGTGTCGTTGCAGATGATGGCCAGGCCCGCGACGTCCAGCTCGCCGACGATCTCGTCCTCGGCCATCGCCCGGACCCGGGAGGCGAGCGCGGTCATCCGCCGCGCGTCCGTGGGCTCTTCCAGCGACCGTTCGGTGTTCAGCTCGTCGAGGAGGACGCCCGCGAAGTCGTACTCGCCGGCCCGGTACAGCGTCGAGGAGATCATGGCGTCCAGGAAGTCGGGCGGGAGGTACTCCGGCTGAGCGGCCAGCCAGGCGCGGATGCCCTCATAAGTTTCGTTGACCTGTTCCGGGGTGTCGCCCAGGTGGTATCGGTCGTCGTGGCGGGCCAGGAACGGCAGCAGTGTGCGGTCGTAGGCGGCCTGGAACGACTTCGATCCCAGATCCATGACGTGCTCGAACGACCCGCTCATCCAGTCGGTGTTGGCGTCGAGGACGACCCGGTCAATTCTGGAGCCGAACATCTTCTCCAGCACCGAACCGAGCCAGGTGCCGTAGGAGACGCCGTAGTAGTCAGCGGTCTGGTATCCCAGTACCGCGCGAATCAGGTTGAAATCACGGGCGGTCTGGACGGTGGAGATATGGGGCAGGACGTCACCGGCGGTCTCCGCGCACAGCTGGTTGTTCTTGCGCGTGTCCTCGGCCGCGACCAGAACGGACGCCTTGTCGAACGTCCGCGAGTCGCCATCGGCGGCGTAGGCGCCCTCGCTCGGCATCAGCACGGGGCAGGTCACCGGGCTGCTCTGGCCGACTCCCCGCGGGTCGATGCCCACCACCGAGTGGGTGGCGTCGAGGCCGGTCGCCAGGCCGACCAGGACGCCGAACTCCAACCCGGACCCGCCCGGCCCGCCGGGATTGGTGAGCAGCAGACGCGGCGCGTCCTTGGTCTTGCTCGCCCGGCTGATCGACAGCGTGATGTCGCCCTGGGCCGGGTCCTCCCAGTTCAGTGGCGCGACGACTCGGGCGCACTCCCACACGCCGTCCAGGATGGGGTTCTCTGCCGGGCAGAGCGCTCGAGACCAGTTCAGGGTCTGCTGGTAGTAGCGGGCGTAGCGGGGGTCGCGCGAATGGTCGTCGAGATCCTTCACCCGTTCCGGCCCGCGGTGCCGAATCGTGTCGGCCCCGGCGGACGGCGGTGTCGCCGGTGCGGCGAGCGCGGAACCCGGTACGGCGGCGAAGAGAGCGAGCAGAACAGCGACGACACACAGCTTCCGTGCGCGGGTGAGCACGAGCCAACCTCCCGAGTAGGCATGCTTCCGGACGCAATGGACGTCCACGTCAATTGCGACGAGATAGAAACTTATATCCCAAAACGTGCTGAAATGCCATAGTAGTACCAGCTAC
>JBDIAG010000084.1:0-10610 GCA_039812305.1 Actinomycetales bacterium
GGCTGGAGCCGGAGCTACGACGAGTGGTTGCGTCCGGTCATCGGCGAACGCACCCCGCCCGAGCCGAGGTACGGGCGGCCGCCTCCCCCGGCCTGACCGTCACGTCCGCAGCCCCACCCAGCGACCAGTCCGAAGGGAGTTCCGATGGAGACGCGAGCGATCACTCCCGCCCCGGAACCGGACGACCAGGGCCGGCACCCGAGCGCCAGCCAGGCCGCCGGGGCCGCGCCACGCCGTCTCCCGGGCCCTCGCGTCTCGCTGACCAGGCAGATCCGGCCGGGCGACACCGCGGCGCCCCGGGCCGATCCGGAACCGGCGACCGCGCTGGCCTACTCACCGCCGACCCCGGGGGGTCAGTTGCCCAGGTCACGGAGCCCGGAATCGGAGGGGCCGGACGCCGGCGCACGCGGGACGGCTCACCGTGCTCCGGAGCCGGCCGGTCGGGAGCCAGTCGACGGGGACCCCGTCGACCCGGAGCCGGAGGACCTGGAGCCCGACGACTGGGAGCCAGTCGGTGGGGAGCCAGTCGATTGGGAGCCAGTAGGTGAAGAGCCAGTCGGTGGAGAGCCTGGCCGGTTCGGGAGCGACCCGGATGCCGACGACGGCACGGCACTGTCGGATCCGTCGCCCTCCGGGACCGTGCCGACCGGCAACCGGAGCTACGAATCGCCGCTGCCCGACGACCAGCCCTCGGCCGGCTCGTTGCTGCTGCCGATCGAGACGGTGGTCGACGACCGGGTGCTCTGGACCGAGCCGGCCGACCTCCCGCGGCCGGCCGTGCTCACCGCCTGGTGGCCGGATCTCGACACGGAGCTGACCGACGTGGAGAGTCCGGACGACAGCGGAATACGCACTCTGACAGCAGATCTCGGCCTGTCCGACCCGCTCGCCCGGATCGTCGGACGCGGCCAGCTGGACAGCGGATCCCCCCGCCTGGCCTCCGGCGACGTGCTGGCCCAGCAGTACGAGGTGCTCGGCCCGATCGGCCACGGCGGACTCGGCTGGGTGTATCTGGCCCGCGACCACAAGCTGAACCGCCGGTTCGTCGTCCTCAAGGGACTCAAGGATGTCAGCGACCCCAACCAGCGCGCCGTGGCCCGGGCGGAGAAGCGGCACCTGGCCGAGACCAGCCACGCGAACCTCGTGCGGGTCTACAACGTCGTCGAGGACGACGAGACCGACTACATCGTCATGGAGCACCTGCGCGGCCGCTCGCTGGCCGACGAGCTCTCGGAGGCGCCGACCCGCTCGCTGCCGCCGCACCGGGCGCTGACGTTCACGATCGAGGTGCTGACCGCCGTCGGCTATCTGCATCGCCGCGGCATGCTGCACTGCGACATCAAACCGGCGAACGTCATGCACGTCGAGGACGGCGTCAAGGTGATCGACCTCGGCGCGGTCGTGCGCCTGGACGAGCAGCACAGCACGATCTACGGCAGCTGGGGCTACCAGGCCCCGGAGGCACGGTCGGGGAAGCTGTCGATCCAGTCCGACCTCTACACGGTCGGCCGGACGCTGCTGCGGCTGGTCGCCGACATCCCCGGCTTCGACGACGACTATGCCGGACGTCTGCCCGACCCGGTCGGCCTTGACGGGATCAGCGGCTTCGACTCCCTGTACCGGTTCTTGCGCAAGGCGTGTCACGTCGATCCGACGCGCCGCTTCGAGACGGCGGAGAACATGGCGGTGCAGGCGCTCGGCGTGCGTCGCGAGGTGGTGGCCGTGCTGCGGCAGTTGCGCGAGGCAGCCGACACCCGACACGCGCCCTCCCGGCGAACCGGCCTGGACGGCCTGGTGCCGGCCGAGCTGGCCCTCGGCTCAGCCCGTTTCGGGCCGCCGGCGCAGGTGACCAACCGGCCCTCCTGGCGGGATCTGCCCGAGCCGTCCCTGGGTGGACTCGCGGTCACCCGCGAGCTGGGCCGGGCGCGCGCGCTCATCGCCCAGGGCCGGTTCCGATCGGCGCTGAAGCTGCTGGACGACGTCTCGGTCGAGCACGCCGGCGAGTGGCGGGCGGCGTGGCTGCGCGGAGCCTGCTTCCTGGCGCCGGGCGAGCAGCACGACGCCAAGCGCGCAGTGGCCGCCTTCAACACCGTGTACGGGGAGGTCCCCGGAGAGCTCGCCCCCAAACTGGCCCTCGGTTACGCCTGCGAGCGGGCCGGCTGGGACGAGATGGCCGAGTACTTCTACGCGGTCTGCGCGCGCACCGACGCGGCCTATGTCGCTCCCGCGGCCTTCGGTCTGGCCCGGTTGTCCGCCGCTCGCCGGGCGGCCCGCGAAGCCGCCGGCGACGTCGCGGGGGCCCAGTCCGAACTGGCCCGCACCGAGCGGGCGCTGCGACTGGTGCCGCGAACCTCGATCGCCTGGGCGGCCGCGGCCGGGAAGCGGGCCGACTACCTGGCCGACGGCTCGCGCGATCCGCGGGGTCTGGCACTGGCGCTGGACCTGATCGGCGACTCCGCCCTCACGCCGCTCGAGGCCGCACGGCTGCGACTGCGCCTGTTCGAACGCGCCTGGCGGTTGCTCGCCGACGAGGCCGGACCGACCGATCGCCGCGACCGGATCGGCACCGGACCGGGCACGACGCCGGGGTCCACGGCCGGGCGGACCGTCGAGGACCAGTCCGAGATCCACCTCGACGGCTACCCGTTCGACCGCATCGGGATCGCCCGCGGCCTGGAGGATTCCCTGCGCCGGCTGGCCGTGCTGGTCGGCGACCTGGGCGAGCGCAACGACCTGATCGACCGCGCCAACCGGGTCCGCCCGCGGAGCCTGTTCTGAGGACCGGCCCGTAGGGGAACGCGGCACGAGTCCGGCCGGCAACAAGTTGGTGACGGACCAGCGTGTCCGGTTCGAGGGCGTTGCTCGACTGGTTAGGTTCGGCCCATGGACGAGCATCCCCACCCGCTGGAGCCGGCATCGCTGCCCGCACGAGACCACACCGAATCCCGCCTTGCCGAGCGGGCGCCCACACCGCTCAATCACGTCACTGGCGCCGAACTCACCTCCTCCGATCTCGATCGCACCCTCGCCGCCCTCCGGTCGCTCGACCGCTGAGCGGCCCCGCGTCGTGTCCCGGCAGGCCTGGCTACGGGTCTGCCGGGACAGAACGCGGCGTCCGCGGGCTATCGCGCTCAGGTCGGCGGCGAAGGACGATACTGGTCCCCCGGATGCCACCCACGAGCGAAGGAGCTCTTCCTTGGAGCGCACGGACGGTACAGCCAGCATCGACGTCGTCGAGGCGTCCATCGCCGATCTGCGGAAGGCACTCGACCGGGGCCGCACCACCGCGGTCGAGCTGGTCACCGCACACCTGGCCCGGATCGACGCCTTCGACGGACCGGACACCGAGACCAGGCTGAACTCGGTGGTGGTCCGCAATCCCGAGGCGCTCGCCGAGGCGGCGGCCTCCGACGCGCGCCGGGCCGCCGGGGCGACGCTCGGCCCGCTGGACGGCATTCCGTACACCGCCAAGGACAGCTATCTGGTCCGCGGCCTGACCGCCGCCTCCGGGTCGCCGGCCTTCGCCGAGCTCGTCGCCCAGTGGGACGCCTTCACGGTCGAACGGCTGCGGGCCGGCGGGGCGATCTGCCTGGGCAAGACGAACATGCCGCCGATGGCCAACGGCGGGATGCAGCGAGGCGTCTACGGCAGAGCCGAAAGCCCTTACAACGCAGCGTTTCTCACTGCTCCCTTCGCCTCCGGCTCGTCGAACGGGGCGGGCACGTCGACCGCCGCGAGCTTCGCCGCCTTCGGCCTCGCCGAGGAGACCTGGTCCAGCGGGCGCGGGCCGGCGTCCAACAACGGCCTGTGCGCGTACACGCCGTCTCGGGGGGTCATCTCCGTCCGCGGCAACTGGCCGCTGACCCCGACGATGGACGTGGTCGTGCCGTATGCCCGCACCATGGCCGACCTGCTCGAGGTGCTGGACGTCATCGTCGCCGACGACCCCACCACCCGCGGCGACCTCTGGCGGCTCCAGCCGTGGATCCCGATCCCGGCGGCGAGCACGATCCGGCCCGACTCGTATCCGGCGCTCGCGGCCGAGGCCACCCTGGCCGGCAAACGGTTCGGCATCCCGCGGATGTACATCAACGCCGACCCGGAAGCCGGCTCGGGCGATCCGGCCGGGATCGGTGGCCCCACCGCCCAGCGCATCGAGACCCGCCCGTCCGTCATCGCGCTCTGGGAGGCCGCCCGCAAGGACCTCGAGGCGGCCGGCGCGGAGGTCGTCGAGGTCGACTATCCGGTCGTGACGAACTACGAGGGCGACCGGCCCGGCGCGCCCACGATCTTCAACCGGGGCATCGTCAGCCCCGAGTTCCTGCAGCGGGAGCTGTGGGACCTGACCGCGTGGGCCTTCGACGACTTCCTCCGGGCCAACGGGGATCCGCACCTGAACCGGCTGGTCGACGTGGACGGACCCCTGATCAACCCGCACGACCCGGGCACGCTGCCCAACCGCGAAGGGGACCTGCTGGCCGGCATGGACGAATACGTCCGCATCGCCGAGCGGGGCATCACGAGCTGGGACGCCATCCCCGGACTCGAGGACGGGCTGCGCGGCCTGGAGCGGACGCGACAGCTCGATCTCGAGGAATGGATGGACGGACTGGGTCTCGACGCGGTGGTCTTCCCGGCGGTCGCCGACGTCGCACCCGCCGACTCCGACGTCAACCCGGAGTCCGCGGATCGCGCTTGGAGCAACGGCGTCTGGGTGGCCAACAGCAACCTGACGCCCCGCCACCTGGGCATCCCGACCGTGACCGTGCCGCTGGGCATCATGGACGACATCGGCATGCCGGTCGGCCTCACGATCGCCGGCCGCGCCTACGACGACAACGCCCTGCTGCGACTCGCGACCGCGTTCGAGGCGACCGGGCAGCGCCGGGCCGCGCCACCACGCACGCCTCGGCTCGACCGCGCCTGAGCGACCGAGGGCTGCGCGGCCAACGACCTGGCGACCAGGGCTGCGCGGCCGAGGACCTGGCGACCGCGCCTGAGCGACCGAGGAACTGGCGACCAGGGCTGCGCGGCCGACGACCGGACGGCCGATGCGGAGCACGACGCTGCCGTGCTCGCGAGCACGACGCTGCCGTGCTCGCGAGCCGACGGGTCACCGACGACACCCGCGAGATCCGTGCCCTTGCAAAAACGACAGCGTGCTGTCATAGTTGACAGCACGCTGTCAATTAAGGAAGTGGTGTTCATGCGCACGATCGCTCTCTACACGACCGAGACCATGGCTGACTGGGAGTACGCCCACCTCACCACCCAGATCGCCCGGGCCGAGGCCACCCGGCCCGGCCGGTTCGCTCTGGCCCTGGTGGGTGACGGCCTGGCGGAGGTCTCCTCGCTCGGCGGGATGCCGGTCCGGCCCACGATCGACCTGGCCGAGCTGGCCGGCGACCCCTCGCTCGCCGCACTCGTGATCCCCGGCGGGGACCACTACGACTCCGGGCACGACCGCCTGCTGGAGCTGATCCCGCAGCTGCTCGAGCGGTCCGTTCCCGTGGCCGCGATCTGCGGCGCGACGTTCCTCCTCGCCCGCGCCGGATTGCTCGATCAGCGCCGGCACACCTCGAACGATCCCGCCTATCTGCAGATGTCGGGGTACCAGGGCGCTCACCTGTACGCGCCCGAGCCGGTGGTGACCGACGGCGGCATCACGACGGGCAGCGGCGTGCACCCGGTGGCCTTCACCGCCGAGGTGATGCGCCTGACGCAGCTCTATCCGGACGACATCACCACGGCCTGGGAGCGCCTCTACTCCACCGGCGAGGCCGAGGCGTTCTATGCCCTGATGGAGGCCACCGGTGCCTGGCAGAACGCCTGAGGGGGATGCGCTGACCGATCTCGTGCTTCCGGCATTCGAGCTGAACGGGGAGTTCCTCGCCGCGGCGGCCATGATCACCGAGCCCCACGACCTGACCCCCGCTCAATGGCAGGTGCTGGGCGCGGCCATGGAGACCCCTCTGCCGGTCGCCGAGATCGCTCGCCGCATCGGACTGGGACTGACCAGGCAGAGCGTGCAGCGGGTCGCCAACGACGTCGTGGACCGGGGATGGGCCCGGTGGCAGGACAACCCGCATCACCAGCGCGCGAAGCTGCTGGTGCCGACACCGGCGGGGCGGGAAGCTGTCACCGCCATGGCGCGGGAGCAGCACGCCTGGGCCGACCACGTCGGCGCAGCCGTCGGACTGGAGGACCTTCAGGCCCTGAAGGCCCTCATCTCCCGTGTCCTCCGCGCCTCCCGCGGATACCGCAGCTAGGACGATCACTCCCGACCGGAGCATTTATGTTGCCTGGCAACGGAAATGCTCCAAACGAGGGGATCGAGTCGCCTAACTACGGAGCCTTTCCACCGGCTGGCCGGTGACGCCCGCGATCAGTTCGAAGTCCTTGTCGAGGTGAAGGACCACCAATCGTTCCTTCTCCGCGATGGCAGCGATGAGCAAGTCCGGGATGCTCGGGGCTCGGTGATGGCCGCGATCCGCCAGCAACCCCTGGACTTCGACCGCCCGGTCCTCCATCGCCGGCGTGAGGTACTCGACAAGCAAGTTGGCCACAGGTGGCTCCTGCAGTGCGGTGCGCCAGCGACTGCCGTTGCGGGCTGACCATCCCATCTCCAGCAACGTCACGCTGGATACGTGCACAAGCCCTCGGTTGATCCGGTCGATCCACGTCCGAAGGTCCGGCGAGACCCCGAGACGTTCATAGGCCGACTTGTCGATCAGCCACGGCTCGCTCACCGATCTCCCTCAGGACCAGGCCGGCCGCATGGCCTCGTCGTCGCCGAGGTCACCCATGGCGGCCCGGGACCGCTCATAGTCCTCCACGGTCGCCGGCCGAACCGTACGGTGTCGCGCGATTCGGTGCATCTCGCGCCGCAGGTACGCGCTGCGCGACAGCCCCAGGCGTGCAGCCTCGGCGTCGATCAGGTGGAGATCCTCCTCCGGGACGTCCCGGATCAAGACATCGGTCATCACACGCCCCTTTCGATATCACCGACGATATCGCATCGGCATGGTTACACACCTGGCCCTGTCAGCTCGTCACCGCCAGAAGGGAGATATACGTCCCTTCTGGCGGTGACGAACAGCCGGTGCCGGTGCCCCGGCCACAGCCACAGCCTTACCGGCGCTCGGCGAGCCGCCAGCCGGCGGCGGCATCCTGCTGGCGCCAGAATTCGGCGAAGCGGCCACCCGCGGCCAGCAGGGTGTCGATCGTTCCGTCCTCGACGACCCGACCGTCCTCGAGGAAGACGACGCGGTCGGCGGCGCGGATGCTGCTGAGCCGGTGCGCGACGATGACGCGGGTGCGGGCGGTGGGGTCGTCGGTGAGCGCCGCGGCGACGGCGGCCTCGTTCTCGGTGTCCAGCGCGCTGGTGGCCTCGTCGACCAGGAGGACCGGGGCGGGTTTGAGCAGGGCCCGGGCGATGGAGGCTCGCTGGCGCTCACCGCCGGACAGGGCGGCTCCACCCTCGCCGACGCGGGTGTCCCATCCGTCCGGCAGCCGGTGGAGGGCGGTGTCGACCCGGGCGAGCCCGGCGACGCGCTCCAGATCCTCGGCCCCGGCGGACGGATCGCCGACGAGGATGTTGTCCCGGATCGTCCCGTCGAACAGGTAGGGCTGCTGGAACACGACGCTGACCAGCTCGCGACGGGCGTCCGCGGTCAGTCCGCGCAGGTCGACGCCGTCGATCAGCAGGCGACCGGCGGACGGCTCGTGCAGACCCGCGAGCAGCGCGAGGATCGTGCTCTTGCCGGAGCCGGAGGGACCGACGATCGCCGTGGTCATGCCCGGCTCGAAGACGAGATCGAGCTCGTCGAGCACGGGCGGCTGGTCGCTGTCGCCGTAGCTGAAACCCACGCCGCGCAGCTCGATCCGGGGCGCGCCCCGACCGGTGCGATCCCCCGTGCCGGACGCGTCGGTCGGGGCCTCGAGCACGTCACGAATCCGGCGCAGCGCTCCGGTGGTGGTCTCGATGCCCGGCGACAGCTCGGCGAGAACCGTGAACGGCTCCAGGTAGCGCACGATCACCACGATGAGCGCGATCGCCTCCGGCACGGTCGCAGCGCCGCGGACGGTGAGGGCGACGGTCGCGCCGGCCAGGATGAGCAGTGCGAGCTGACTGGCGAGGCCGAAGATCACCTGTCCGGGGATCTGCATGAGCAGCACCCGGACCGTCGCGCCGTGCTGAGCCGCGAGCGCCGCCCCGGCGTGACTGCGGGCGGGTTCCACCCGGCGGGCCGCCCGTAGGGCCTGCTGGGTGCGGGCGAACTCGATGATCCGCTCGGTGAGAGCGCTGTTGGCATCGGCCGCGGTGCGGTCCGCGGCCCGTCCCAGACGGCCGGCCACCCAGAACGCGCCGAGCAACACCGGAACACCGGCGAGCGCGGCGAGGCCCAGCTGCCAGGAGACCGCCAGCAGCGCGACGGCGATCGCGATCGGCAGCAGGATCGCCCCGATCATCGGGGCGACGAGGTAGACGACGAGGCCGACCAGGTCGGGCCCGGTGGCGGCGACGGCCTGTCGGGTGGCGGCGGTGTGTTCCGCGGTGAACCAGGTCAGCCGGGCATCCGTGATGCGGTCGGCGACCGTCCGCTGGCCGGTGTCGAGCAACCCGAAACCGAGGTCGAAGGCCAGCCGGGCGGCGAGCGCGTCGAC
The DNA here is from genome assembly GCA_039812305.1 of Actinomycetales bacterium. Lineage (GTDB taxonomy): Bacteria > Actinomycetota > Actinomycetes > Actinomycetales > CAWJMD01 > JBDIAG01. The sequence goes on from JBDIAG010000084.1 coordinate 8,668, forward strand.
CGTCCAGCCGGCCGCGGTGACGAGCACGAGGATTCCCAGCCAGGGCCAGGCGGTCGCCGGCCGGCCGCTGAACAGTGCCGCCACGAGCGGGATGAGCACGACGACGCCGGCGGCCCGCAGGATGACGCCGAGGACGCTGAGGGCGAGGTGACCGATGACCTTGCCGCGGCTGCCATCGGGAAGCAGAGCGAGAAGGGTCCGGATCATCGGGCCTCCATTCCGATCCGGTCGGCCACGGGCGCGGTGCCGGCGTGCCAGAGCCGCCGGTACAGCCCCGGGCGGGAGAGCAGTTCGAGATGGGTACCGGATTCGGCGACGTGGCCGTGATCGAGGACGACGATCCGGTCGACCCCGGTGATCGTGTGCAGCCGGTGGGCGATGACGAGCACGGTGCGCCCTGCGGTGAGTCGGTTGAGGGCCTGCTGGACGAGGTACTCCGATTCCGGGTCGGCGAACGCGGTGGCCTCGTCGAGGACGAGCACCGGCGTGTCGGCGAGGATCGCGCGGGCGATCGTGAGCCGCTGCCGCTCCCCGCCCGACAGGGCGGCATCCGGGCCGAGGATCGTGCTGAACCCGTTCGGCAGCCGCAGGATGCGGTCGTGGATCTGCGCGGCGCGCGCGGCGGCCTCCACCTGTTCGTCGGTCGCCTCCGGGACGGCCAGGGCGATGTTCTCGCGCACGGTGCCCTGCACCAGCTGGGTCTGCTGGAACACGAATCCGACGCGGGCGTAGAGCTCGTCGGCGGTCAGGTCCCGCAGGTCGCGGCCGCCGATCCGGATCGCCCCGCTCTCGACATCGTGGAAGCGCGCCAGCAGCGCGGCCAGCGTCGACTTGCCCGAGCCGGACGGCCCGACCAGAGCGGTCACCGTTCCCGGCTGGAGAGTCAGCGTGATGTCCTCCAGGACGGGCACCCCGGGTCGATACGAGAACCGAACCCGGTCGAACTCGACCAGGCCGGCTGGAGCGCCCGAGGCAGGCCCGTCCGTCCCGGCGGTGTCGGAGGTGGCGAGTTCGGGCTCGTCGAGGGTGACCTGGATGCGCCGGGCGGCCAGGATGCCGGTGCGGAGGCCGGACAGTCCGTAGCCGATGCCCAGCAGGCGCGCGCCGAAGGTGGTGCCGAGCAGGAGGAACGGCAGCAGCGCGACGGGATCCATGGCGCCGGTCGCGATCAGCAGGGTGCCGAGGACGCAGATGAGCACCAGGAAGGTCGCCGGCCTGGTCACCAGGTCGATGAACGCCTTCTGCCCGCTCAGGGGCCGCTGCCAGGCGTTCAGGAAGGCGATGTACTCCCCGAGCCGGGCTCGGAAGGCCGACCCGGCCGCACCGCCGAACACCCGGATGACCGGCTGGCCCTCGAGATAGGCGCCGGCCTCGACGTTCATCCGCTCCGCCCAGCGCATCGCCTGGGTGGTCTTGGGGCCGGACTGCACCACCATGATCGTCATCGCCCCGATGTAGACGACGACCGGCAGCAGGAGCAGCAGGGCGATCCGCCAGTCGACGGCGAAGAGGTAGGCGAGCACGGCGACCGGGGCGACCACCGCGGCGACAGCGTCCGGCACCGCGTGGGTGACCAGGTAGTGGAGGGCGAGCGTGTCGTCCTGCACGATCTGCTTGACCTGGCCGGAGCCGCGGGCGTCGAACCAGCCCAGCGGCAGGCGGGCGAGCTTGCCGAGGAGCTGCTGGCGCAGGTCGCGGGCGAAGCGGGCGTCGACCCAGTGCAGCCACGCCAGCAGTGCCGCGGAGAGCAGCACGCCGCCGCCCATCAGCGCGACCGCCCAGAGCCCGAGCGTCCACAACGCGGTCGCCTCGGCACCGGCGAGCAGCCGCCGGGACAGTTCGACCAGCAGCACGAAGGGCGCCAGCTGCACGAGGGTCACGATCGCCTGGGCGATCCCGGCGACGATCAGGGTCGGGCGCAGCGGGGCGACGAGCCGGCGGCC
>JBDIAG010000085.1:0-10476 GCA_039812305.1 Actinomycetales bacterium
GCATCAGGCCGACCGCGGACGCCACGGCGATCACCACGCTGCCCACCACCATTCCGCCGCCGGTGAGCACGATCGCGGGTGGACGGCTGCCACTGGCGGCCAGTGCGAAGTAGGCGGTCAGGCACAGCGCCGCGGTGCCGGCCCACGCCATGCCGAGCGGATGGAAGCCGAGCGCGCCGCCGACCACGCCGATCACGGTGACCAGGCCGGCCATCGAGATCGTCGCACCGAGCGCCACGGTCGGCGAGGGCGCCCGCCCGGTGCGCGCCCAGGTCCAGAAGATGAGCAGCACCGGCGCCAGGTACTCGATCAGCAGGGCGGACGAGACCGGCACGTATTGGATGGCGTTGAAGAAGCAGACCTGTACGCCGGCGATCGCGACCACCCCGTAGCCGAGGATGCTGAACGTCCAGCCCCGGGCCCGCCGGCCCGCGCGGAACAGCAGGAAGGCGGTCGGGATGAGCAGAACCACCGCCGCCCCGCCGATTCGGACCAGGGCGACGGCCGACGGCGACCACCCCGCGTCCAGCAGGCTGCGGGCAACCGGCCCGGCCAGCGCGTAGGACGCGCCGGAGAGTGCGGCGACGGGGAGACCCAGCCGCAACAAAGGTGTGGTGGGCTGGAGTTCGGTGCGCACGGAATCGTCCTGTCAACACGATGGTGTAATGGGTAAAGATGCTGACAGTCATGACTCTACGGCGATCGGCGTAAGGAGTCAAAGTGGTTTTCACGCATGACGTGGAAGTGGCGCTGCTGGGTGCGGCAGCCCTGGTGAACACGGCTGCCCGTGGTGAGGAGCACCTGCCCGACGACGCTGCGCTCGCGGAATTCGCTGTGCAGCAACAGTTCACGCGTAGCTCGCTGACCGGTGACGGCCAGCTGGAGCGGATTCGGCGGCTTCGATCCCGGTTGCGCACGGCCTGGGGGCTCACCGATGAGGACCAGCTTGTGGCGTTCCTCAACGAGGGGCTGGAGGAGTCCGATTCACGTCCGGCCCTGGTGCGGCACGACGGCTGGGGCTGGCACATCCACTACACCCCGGTCGGCGTCCCCCTTGAGCGGATCATGCTCGCCGAGGTGTGCATGGCGATGGTGACGGTCTTCGTGGCGCACGAATGGTCGCGACTGCGGATCTGCGCCGGCGAAGACTGCGATGCCGTCATCGTCGACCTCTCCCGCAATCGCAGCAAGCGCTACTGCGACGTGGGCAACTGCGGGAATCGGGCGAATGTCGCCGCATACCGCGCGCGGCGGCGCGTCGGCGGTGCGCGATGAAGGCCTGGAGCTAGTGCAGGTGACTAGAACCGACTGGATGGCCGCTGCCGGAGCGGCGAGCTGGCCGGTTATCCGCGCGGCATCCGGTGAGAGGCTCAACAGCCACGTATCGCTGGATGCCCGGCCGCTACCTGGATGCCCGGCCCCAAAACTGGATGCCCGACCCCCAACTGGATGCCCGGCCCCGACTGGATGCCCGGCTGGGAAGCGGATGCTCGGCCCAAACTGGATACCCGGCTGTGAGCCGGATACCCGGCTGTGAAGCGGATGCGCGCCTTCCCGCGTTCTGTCATCCGAGGCCCGGATCCGGGCCTGCGCTGCCAGAACGGGCCGGGCCGATCCGGGCTAGGAGGGCCGGCGGGGTCGAACACCGAAGAATGCCGCAGCCCAGGGGTTGAGGCCGACCCAGGTCATCCGCCAGCTGCTGCTGCTCATGCTCACCCCGACGAAGAAGCCGTCCCGTGCGTAGGAGACCTGGCTCGCATATGGACGGATCCACAGGTCGTCGGCATCGATGTCGGCCTCGTCCGGCTCCGCGTGCGGGTAGCAGCTGGTGGAGATGAAGCCCGTCGTGCGGACCTCGTCGTAGCGTTCGCGCGTCGCCGGTCTGCCCAGCGTCTCGTAGGCCTCCTGGACGAGCCGGAACTCGTCGCCGTCGCCCCGGGTGCTCAGATCCGGGTGGCTCTCGCGGGCGCGGCGCCGATAGGCACGGGAGATGTCGGTGGAACTGGCTGAGGAGGGCACCCCCAGCACCTCGTAGAAGTCTGTCTGCATCCAACGGGTGGTGTCGTGCATCGCCGCCTCACTCGGGTCGCGCGGAGGTCTGAAGTCGTCGCCCGTCCTTGCGCGTGATTCGAGTCTAGGGGCCCGCCAGCAAATTAACACTGCGTGTCGCTTCCCGGGCGGGCGCCTGGCGGCGTTGTCGGCCACACCCACGTAGCTCCGCTACGAGGGCGGACCTCCGCCTGGCCAGCCATCCCGCCCGGAAACCGACACCACAGCGCTACTTTCCTGTCGCACCCAGGCCCGCCGACGCGTCCGACGGAACCTCTCCGGGCGCCCGACCTGCGCCCGACGTGAGCTCAGTCCCGGTCGACCGTGAGATGACTGGCGGCGACGTTCGCGGCGGTCACCACGGCCACCGAAGGCCAGGCGCCGATCTTCTTGGCCAGTGGATGCGAGGCCCCGAACCCGAGCAGGTAGAGCGCACCGAGTGCACCGGCCACCGCGGGACCTTTCTTCGCCAACCAGGTCCGCCCGGCGAGCAGTCCGGCGCCAGCCAGCACCAGACCACCCAGCGGACGGATGCCCGATTCCCGGGCCACCAGATACCCACCGACCAACCCGAAGGCGACGACGGGGGCGGTGTGAACCTCGGAAGCGGCGCGCAGGCTCATGCCGTCATTCTCCATACCGGCCAACCTATGCCCGCCGGCGTCGAGGCGGCTGGCCGGGTGCCGTCAGCACGCCCCCGGCGGTGGCCTCAGCCCATGCTCTTCTTGCCGTCCAGGGTCTCCCGGATGATGTCGGCATGCCCGGCGTGCTGGGCGATCTCGGCCACGATGTGCATGAACGCCCGCCGCGCGGTTCGCGTCGCACCTGGGGTGTACCAGGGCGCCTTGGGCAGCGGCCAGCTCCGGTCGAGGTCGACGGTGCGCACCAGCTCGTCGGTCGCCCGGGCGATGTCGGCGTAATAGGCCAGGGCGCCGGCCAGGGTCTCGTCCTCTCCCAGCCGGAACTGGTTCTCCCACTCGTCCATCGGTTCCGCCGGGTCCCAATCCCTGCCGGGGCCGTTGACGATGAAGTCCGTCCACATCTCCTCGCCGGCGGCGACGTGCTTGATCAGCCCGCCCAGCGTCAGTTCGCTCACGGTGGTGCGCAGCCGGGCCTGCTCCTCGGTGATCCCCTCCGTGGCGGAGATGAGGAAGTAGCGGTGCGCAGCCAGCGTCTCCAGCAGATCCGCGCGCTCCTGGCTGAGGGTCGGGTTCGGGCTCATGTCGTCCTCCGGGTGTCCGGTTCCTTCTGACATCGACCACGCTACGGACCATAGGTGACAGTTTCTGTCCTCAATAGGAGCAGACTAAAAGAAACGTGGAGGAGGACGGATGGACACCAGCGCTCGAACCCTGCGGCTGCTCAATCTCCTGCAGAGCCACCGGCTGTGGACGGGAGACGAGCTCGCCGACCGCCTCGGCGTCTCGGTCCGCACCGTCCGCCGGGATGTCGACCGGCTGCGCGAGCTCGGCTATCCGGTCGAGGCCGCACGCGGCATCGACGGCGGCTACCAGCTGGCGGCCGGTGCCGCGTTGCCTCCGCTGGTCCTCGACGACGAGGAGGCCGTCGCACTCGCCGTCGGTCTGCAGTCGATGGCTGGGGCCGGCGCGCCGACCCTGGCCGAGGCCTCGGTGCGGGTGCTGGCGAAGGTCGTCCAGGTGATGCCTTCGCGCCTGCGGCACCGGGTCGAGGCGCTGATGTCGGCGACCGACACCCCGTCCGCGTGGGGGTGGCGACAGGCTCCGTCCCTCGATCCGGACGCGCTGGTCGTCGTCGCCCGCGCCTGCCGGGATCGTGAGCGAATGAGCTTCCGGTACACCTCCGCGGACGGGACGGCCAGCGAGCGCGATGTCGAACCGATGCGTCTGGTCCCGATCCAGCGGCGCTGGTATCTCGTCGCCTACGACGTGGGCCGCGGCGACTTCCGCACGTTCCGGATGGACCGGCTGAGTGACCCGCAACCCAGGCGCACCTTCTTCCGGCCACGCGAGCTGCCGGCGGACGACGCGGTCGAGTTCGTGCGCGCCGGCCTGCGCCGGGCGCGTCAGAATCTCGTGGTCGAGGCGCTCGTGCAGGCCGGGGCGGATCGCGTGCGCAAGAACATCGGCCCGTGGGCGGAGGTCACCGAGATCGACGCCGGCTCCTGCCGGCTGCATCTGGAGGTCGACTCCCTCGGCTGGCCGGCCCTCGTCCTGGGCAGTCTCGGGGCCGAGTTCACCATCCTCGAGCCCGAGGACGACGTCGGCACCGCGGACGACCTGCGCGCGCTGCTCGCCGACTGGTCCCAGCGGTTCGCCCGGGCGGCTGGATGATGGTCCCGATGACCTACCACCACATCAACGGCGTCGACCTGTACTCGGAGGTCGCCGGGGACGGCGATCCCGTTCTGCTGCTGCACGGCGGCTTCTGCTCGCTGGAGTCCCTGCGCGCCCAGTCCGACGCCCTCGTCGAGGAGTACCGGGTGTACGCGTTCGAGCGTCCAGGCCACGGACGATCGGCCGACACCGACGGGGAGTACAGCTACGCCCGCGGCGTCGCCGACACCCTGGCCTATCTGGACGCGACCGGGCTCGAGTCGGCGCACATCGTCGGGTACAGCGACGGCGCGATCATCGGCCTGCTCCTCGCGCTGGACCACCCGGCGCGGGTGCGATCCCTCGTCGCGATCAGCGCGAACCTCGATCCCTCCGCGTTCGCGGACCCGACACCACCGAACTCGCCCGCGACTGAACCCACCCAGCTCGACCTGAGTCAGCCTGACCCGAGTCAGGCCGGCCCGAGTCAGCCCGGCTCCCGAGGGTGGGCGGCTCCCGTTCTCGCGCCACTGCCGGAGTCGCAGCCGCCGATCCCGAAGCCCGACGCCGAGCGGATGCACTACGAGCGGCTCTCCCCCGACGGCGCCGAGCATGCCGATGTCGTCCTGGCCAAGTTGTTCCGCCTCTGGACCCGGGAGCCGCACATCGATCCGGCCGATCTGGCCCGCGTCACCGCCCCCACTCTCGTCATGTCCGGCGATCGCGACACCATCCGGCCCGATCACAGCCTCCTGATCGCCGCCTCGATTCCCGGCGCGCAACTGTGCATCGTCCCCGGCACCTCGCACGCCCTCGTCGCCGAGCGACCTGCCCTGATCAGCACGCTGATCCGCGAGTTTCTCCGCGCACAGTGATCCAGCGGCACTCCAATCAGCCACCTGTTCGCGCGTTGACCAGGTATGTGCCGAGCAGCCGGCTACCGCTGGTTGCTCGGCCGACAACCGGTCGACGCGCGAACATCTGGTCGATCGAGCAGCAGCTTCGTGCCGGAATCACGACAAGGCGCACCCAGGGGACGGCTCAGCGCGTCCGGCGCAGTAACCACACGAAGTACGGCGCCCCGATGAGCGCCATCATGAGACCCGCCGGCAGTTGGGACGGCGCGATCAGGGTCCGGCCCAGTGTGTCGGCCAGACTCACCAGCACCGCGCCGACCAGCATCGCCACCGGGATGAGCCGCCCGTGCCGGGCCCCGACCAGGCTGCGGGCCAGGTGCGGCGCCACCAGCCCGACGAATCCGACGACCCCGATCGCCACCACGCTGACGGCCGCGACCACCGCGGCGATCGCCAACAGGATCAGCCGCGTGCTCTCCCGCCGGACCCCGAAGATGGTCGGCGTGTCCTCGTCGATGGCCAGCAGGTCCAGCTCGTGGCGCAGGCCGAGCACGAGCGGGATGGCGACCAGCAGGGCCACCCCGACCGGCAGCACGTCCGGGAACGTGCGCCCGTAGGTCGTGCCGGAGAGCCAGGTGAGGATGCGCGGGGTGTTCCACGGGTCGGCGCGGAGCAGCAGATAGGTACTGACGTTGCTGAGACCGAAGCCGCAGCCGATGCCGATCAGCAGGAACCGGTCGGGCAGCAACCCGCCGCGCCAGGCCAGGATCGAGATGAGCGCGAAGGTGGCCAGTCCCACGACGAGAGCGCCCACGATGAGCAGCGGCCGACCGGCCACGCCGGAGGTCACCACGATGACCGCGCCGAGGCGGGCGCCCGCGGTGATGCCGAGCACGCCGGGCTCGGCCAGCGGGTTGCGGACCGTCCCCTGCACCACCGCGCCGGCGAGCGCGAGAGCGGCCCCGGCCAGCGCGGCGGCGGCGACCCGCGGGGCGCGATCGTCGAGGGCCCGGCCGACGAGATCCGGCGCGGCGCCCTGCAACCACAACGCGATGTCACCGGTGCGCAGCCACAGGCTGCCGGCGAGGAGACCGGCCACCACCGCACCCACCAGCAATGCCGAGGCGACCGCTACGACCAGTAGGAACCGACCGCGCGACCGGGTGGCGACCCTGGACTGGGGCGCCTCGCGGGTGGCGCCGGCGTCCCGCAGGCGCAACGCCAGCACGACGATGATGACCGCGCCAAGCAGCGACGTGGGGATGCCGGTGGGAATCGAGGCGGCCGCCTGCGCGCCGAGCACCGCGCGCAGGACCGCGTCGGCGAGCAGCACGGTCAAGGCGCCGAGCAGCCCGCAGGCCGGGACGAGGAAGCCGTGCCGTCCGAGCACCCGGATCCGGCTCGCGAGCAACCGCGCTGCCACCGGCGCGGCGAGGCCGATGAAGGCGATCGGTCCGGCGAGAGTCACCGAGATGCTGGTCAGCAGTACCGCGCAGACGACCGCGATGACGCGGGTGGAGCGCACCGGCACGCCCAGCGTGGCGGCGGTGTCGTCGCCGAGGCCGAGTACGTCCAGCCGCCGCGAGAGCAGCAGACCGATCGCGAGCACGACGACGATGACCGGAGCCGCGCGGGTCGCCGCGTCGAGGTTCAACTGGGCGAGAGAGCCGCTGCCCCAGGCGAACAGACCGGTCGTGCTCTCCTTGAACAGGATCAGCAGCATCGCGGTCGCTGCCTCCAGCGCCATCGCCACCGCGGATCCGGCCAGCACCAGCCGGGTCGATCCGATGCCGGCGGCGCTGCCGGCCAGGGCGAGAACCAGGGCGGCGGCGGCCAGCCCGCCACCGAACGCGACCGCGCCGGAGGCCCACAGCGGCACCGCCAGTCCGAAGGCGGCAACCGCGGTGAGGGCGAAATAGGAGCCCGCGGTGACCGCGAGCGTGTCCGGTGCGGCGAGGGCGTTGCGGGTGACCGACTGCAGGAGCGCGCCGGCCACGCCGAGGGCGAAGCCGACGGCGACCCCGGCGAGCAGTCGGGGGAGCCGCGAGCCGGTGAGGACGTCCCCGATCGGAACGCCTCCGACCTGCTCGCGGACCCCCGCGAGATAGCGCAGCAGATCCCAGAAACCGACGCCGGACGTGCCCTGCGTCAGATGCCAGAGACCGACCGTGGCGACGGCCACGAGGAGGGCGGCCAGGGTCGCCGTCCCGCTCGCGCCGCGGCCGGGCCCGACCCGCGGCAGCAGCCGCGGTTCGCTCACCCCTTGGTCAGGATGTCGACGTAGGCGTCGATCGCCTGCTCGTTCGACAGCGGGCCGCCGGCACCCCAGACCCCCGCCGGGAAGGCGTGCGCGCGACCCTCCTTGACGGCCGGCAACGACGTCCAGATGGAGCTCTTCTCCAGCTCCTTGACGTAGCTGTCCGCGGTGTCGTCGTCGGAGTAGAAGAGGTTCGCCGTGCCGACGGCCGTCAGTCCCTCGATGTCGGTCTGCGCCAGGCCGTAGGCCGGGTCGACTCCGCCGCTGCCGTAGGAGGCGTTGATCTCGTCGGTCCAGGCCGGGGTGAGACCGAGCTGCTGACCGAGCTCGGTGAAGAGGGCGCCCTTGCCGTACGGGCGGATGACGACGTTGCCGCCTTCGATCCAGCCGTCGAAGAACAGGAACTCCTTCGTCGGCAGATCGACCCCCGCGACCTTCTCCTTCGCCTCGGCCAGGTGCTCGTCGAACTGCTTCAGCACCTCGTCCGCGCGCTCGGTGCGGCCGGTCGCCTCGGCGATCATCGAGAAGACCTTCTTCATGTTGTCGATCTGGCCGTTGGCGTCCGCTCCGACGGTGGCGAGCACCGGCACGTCCCGCTTCTCCAGCTGCGTGATGATCTCGTCGTCGGCCTTGAACGCCTCGACGATGATGAGATCTGGCTTGGCGCCGTAGAGGGCGTCGAGGTCGGGCTCGCCGCGCTCGCCGGCGTCGGCGACGCCCTCCGGCAGCGGCTCGGCCTTCACATAGGTGGCGTAGCCCTTCGGGTCGGCGACGGCCACCGGGGTGAGGCAGAGCGTCCGCACGTCCTCGGTCTGCTGCCACTCGAGCACCGCGACCCGGGTGGCGGGCTTGTCGAGCTTGACCGTGCGGCCGACGCCGTCGGTCATCGTCACCGGGCCGGTCGAGGTGGTCGTCGTGTCGTCGGCGCAGCTCTGCGAGACGGTGCCGGTGTCCGCGTCCGAAGCGGCCGTGTCGGGGGTCGTCGTGCCGCAGGCCGCGGTCAGGGTGACGGCGGCGAGCGTCGCGGCGGTGGCCACGAGGCGGATGGCCCGGATCGTGCGGAGTTCGTGTCTCACATGCAGTCCTCTCTCAGGTGCGGCAGCGACGGAGCGGGAGCTCCGTGTCGGTTGCGGACGGGATGCCGTCCGACGGGGTCGATGCGGAGCCGGCCGGTGCGCGGGTCGACGTCCACGTCGACGCGGATGCCGTACACCTCGCCCAGGTGCTCGGCGGTGAGCACCTCGAACGGGTCGCCGGCGGCGTGGATCCGGCCGGCGTCCATCAGCAGCAGCGTGTCCGCCACCCGGGCCGCATGGTCGAGGTCGTGCAGCACGATCCCGACCGCGACGCCGTAGGAGTCGGCGAGGTCGCGGACCAGGTCGAGCGTCTCGATCTGGTAGCGGAGATCGAGGTGGTTCGTGGGTTCGTCGAGGAGGACCACGCCGGTCTCCTGGGCCAGGCAGGCGGCGAGCCAGACGCGCTGCATCTCGCCGCCGGAGAGTTCGCCGGCGGCGCGCTCGGCCATCCCCTGCACCCCGGTGACGCCCATCGCCCGGTCGATCGCGTCGCGATCCCGAGCGGAGAGCCCGGCGAAGCCGCGCCGGTGCGGATGGCGTCCGAAGGCCACCACCTCGCGCACGGTCAGCCCCTGCGGAGCCGGCCGGGACTGCGAGAAGAGCGTGACCTCCCGGGCGAACTGGCGCGCGTTGAGCAGTGATACCGGACGTTCCGGCTGCCCGTCGCCGTCGAGCACCACCCGGCCGCCGTCCACGCGGTGCAGCCGGGCGAGGGCACGCAGCAGCGTGGACTTCCCGCTGCCGTTCGGGCCGACCAGGGCGGTCACCCGGCCCGGCTCCAGACTGACCGAGACGCCGTGGACGACCGCCGTCTTCCCGTAGCGCAGGACCAGCTCGTCGCCGCGGAGCCCGCTCGCCGCCGCACCGTCGACCCGGCGCCCGGGCAGTGGCGCGGATGTCGGGGGCATGAATCAACTCCGAGGCGGGTGGAACGAACGGCTGGGCTTCCCGTCGGCGCTGGGGCGCATCCCCCGGCACCCACGGACGAACCGAGCAAACGACCGCTAAGGGTTGCCTTGCCTTAGGCCAGGTTAGGTCGCCGTCACGTTGTCTGCAATCCGGTAGGCAGGACAGGTGATACGGGATTCGGGACAGACCGGGGCCCGGAGCGGGCGGCGGCGAGCGAGCCGGGGGTGACCTTCATGACGCGACGGAAGGCGGCGATGAACGTGCTCGGCTGGGCGTATCCGAGCCATTCGGAGGCCTCCCGCACGTCCGCACCCTCCGACATCAGCACCAGGGCCTCGTGCACGCGCAACGCCTGACGCCATTGCGCGAAGGACAGGCCGGTGGCACTGCGGAACGCCCGGGTGATCGTCCGCTCGCTCAGGGCGAGGGCCTCGGCCCACTCGCGCAGGCCACGATCGTCGGACGGGTTCTCCAGCAGAGCCTCGGCGATCGCGTCGATCCGCGGATCGCCGGGCAGTTCGAGCTCGAGCTGGCGCCGCGAGGGTTCGAGGACGTCGAAGACGACCGCCTCGGCCCGCGCCCGCGCCGCCGGGTCGAGGTTTCGGCGGGCCAGACGCAGCAGCAGGGATTCCAGCAGCGGCGTCATCGCGATGGCCGTCGGCGTCTCGAAGGCGACCGGGGTGCGGCCGGGCTCGAAGAAGGCGTTGTGGAAGCTGACCTTGGCGGTCAGCCGGCCGCTTGTCGACGCGCCAGCCACCGTTCCAAGCAGCAACGCCAGCAGTGAAAGACCGGACTGGCTTGCCGTCAGGCCCTGTTGCGACTCCAGGTAGACCGGGAGGTACACGGATAATCCTATGTTTGCGCCCTGCAGCATGAACATGCTGAGCGTCCCGAGCAGGATCACCGGGTTGCCGAGCACCTCCAGGGAAATCAGGGGTTCGGTCGCTTTCGCGAGCCGGACGCCAAGGGCGATGAAACCGACGGCTGCTCCGGCCAGCAGACTGAGGATTTCGGCCGACGCCCAAGGATAGGTA
>JBDIAG010000086.1:0-10462 GCA_039812305.1 Actinomycetales bacterium
CTCGTGCGGGAAGGGCTTGCCGAGGACCTTGAGAACGCCCTTGTACTGAGGCTGGGCGGCGAAGCCCGCCAGCAGCAGGTCGTCGGTCGAGACCGCGTCGACGTCCCCGCTCGCCAGGCTGCGCACGCACTCGGAGAACGTCGGCACCTCACGGACGGTGATCCGGCCGCGGTAGTTCTCCTTGATGAAGTCGCCGGACGTGGTGCCCGACGCCTCGCACACGGTCCGGCCGTCCAGCTTCTCCGGCCCGGTGAGCTCCTCGTCGTTGCGGCGGATCAGCATGTCCTGGTGGGCGATGAAGTAGGGGCCGGCGAAGTCGACCTTCTCCGCGCGCTCGTCCGTCATCGAGAAGGTGGCCACGACCATGTCGACGCTGCCGTTCTCCAGCACGCTCAGTCGCTGGCCCGGGTCGACCTCCTGCCAGGTGATGTTGGCGCTGGGCACCCCCAGCTTGCCGGCGACGTACTCGGCGGTGTCGATGTCGAAGCCGACATAGCCGTCATCGGTCCGCAGGCTCACTCCCGGCTCGTCGCTGGCGATGCCGATCGTCAGCCGGCCCGTGCCGCTCGCTCCGTTGTCCGTCTTCGGCGTCTCGGTCGAGCCGGACGAGCACGCGCCCAGCGTGACCGCCAGAACGACCGCCGCGACTCCGGTGAACAATTTCGTGCGCATGATCAGGCCCCCTTCTTCTGGTTCTGCTCGCGGTAGAACCAGACCGACTTGATCTGGCCGCCCGTGTTCTCCATGACCTTGGGCCGCACGATCATCCATCCGATTCCCAGCACCACGGCCAGAATCGGAATCCCGAGCACGACCACCAGGAATTGCGTCTTGTGCCAGAAGTAGGGCGAGGCCTGCCATCCGCTGATAGCCATGCCGATCACGACGAGGGCCAGGAAAACCAGGCCGATGTAGCTGGTGTACGGGGATCCCGGCATCTGGAATGGCGACTTGGCGATGATCCCGCGGTTGACCAGGCTCCGAAGCTTGAGCTGGCTGAGGAAGATCGTCATCCAGGTGAAGAGGACGCCGATCGCGGCCGCCTCCAGGGCGACCTCGAACGCCGCCGGCGTGAGCGCGTTGAGCACCGCGCCGAAGACGTAGACGACCGACGTCATGACGATGCCGGCCCACGGCACCCCGGAGGCGCTCATCTTCAGCGTGAACGCCGGCGCCTGGTTGGCGATCCCCAGGCTGCGCAGCACCCGGCCCGTCGAGTAGAGGCCGGAGTTGAGACTCGACATCGCGGCCACGATCAGCACCGCCTGGATCACACTGCCCATCCAGTCCAATCCGAGCCGGCCGAACACCGAGACGAACGGACTGATGCCCGGCTTGTACTCGGTCGTCGGCAGCATGCAGACGAGGAGCAGGATCGACCCGCAGTAGAACACCGCGATCCGCATGATCACCGCGTTGACGGCCTTCGGCACCTCACGCGCCGGGTCGGCCATCTCACCTGCCGCGACACCCACCATTTCGATTGCCGCGTAGGCGAAGACGACGCCGGACATCACCAGGATCGGCCCGTACCAGACGTAGTCGCCGGAGGCCGGCCAGAAACCGCCGGGGTTGCTCCACAGGTTGGAGATGCCCGCCCGGTGACCGCCGATGTCGAACCGGCCGATCACCACGACCAGGCCGACGACCAGGAAGATGACGATCGCGGCGACCTTGAGCACGGACGCCCAGAACTCGAACTCGCCGAAGGCGCGGGCCGACATCAGGTTGATGACGAGCACCACCGCGAGCGCGATGAGCACAGTCGCCCACAGTGGCATCAGCGGCCACCAGTGCTGGACGTAGAGAGCGACCGCGGAGAGCTCGGCGATGCCGGTCAGCGCCCAGTTGATCCAGTACATCCAACCGGTGAGGAACGCGGCGAACTCGCCGTAGAACTCCCGCATGTAGGAGACGAACGCACCGGAGGTCGGCCGGTGCAGCACCAGTTCACCCAGCGCCCGCATCAGCAGGTAGGCGATCGCGCCGACGAAGGCGTAGCTGAACAGCAGCGCCGGGCCCGTGCTATGCAACCGCGAGGCCGAACCGAGGAAGAGTCCCGTGCCGATCGCGCCACCGATCGCGATCATCTGCACATGTCGACGCCCGAGCGATTGTTTGTACCCGACTTGCTCGGCATCGAGAGAATTCGTGCCCTCGTTGCGCTCTGCTGTGTCAGTCATACGACATCCTCCACATTCCACTGTCTGGCCCGCTGCTGATCAGGGAACGCGCAACCATCGGCTGGGGCCACGAACGAAGCGTGCTGCTCCATCGCTGAGGCATCCTCGCGCAGCCGGAGAAACGAGGCAAACATTAGGTACGAATTGTTACCTGCGTATTACACCCGGTTGGCGAAGAACGGGTCTCGCGCCCGACCGATGCCGGGGCCACCCGCCGGCCCATCAGGTCCGGATCCGATCGAGCGCAGCCGTTCCCGATTCCCCGCCGATCGGTGGGACTCGAGGAGGGTAGTCAATGTCAGAACTTCTCGATGGTCTGCTTCATGGGTTCGTCGCCGAACGTGCGACGCAGATCGCCGTGGCCGCCAGGATCCAGGACTGTGGGTTGGACGTCGTGCCCGCTCCCACGGTGACGCGACCGGACGGGAACATCGCGTCGGCCCAGATGTGCGGGAACTCCTCCTGCTCCAAGACAGTCAGCCCCGCGCCGGTGAGCACCCGCGGGCGATCGGTGCCGCAGCTGGCCGAGGCACTCTGGCGCCGCGCATCGCCCTCGACCAGGGGGCCGTGAACCACCTGGTAGCCAACGGGAGTCCGGGCGCAGATCGCGTAGACCACGGCCTCCAGCCCGCGGGACGAGTTGGCGATCCCGCCGCCGAGGATGCGGACACTCTTGCCGTCGTTGGCTGACCGGAGCCGGCTCACCCCGGCGAAACCACTGTCGGCACCGAACACATAGCCGCCCGTACCCAGGACCGACCGGCCTGCGCCGCAGTCGACCCGCTTGGTCGCCCGGAAGTGATTGTCCCTGTCGCCGTAGTCGTTGCCCACCGAGGACACCACTTGGAGGCCAGAAATGTAGTCCGCGCAGATCGCCCTGGCGGTAAGGATCCACTCGACGGGGTACGGTCCATTCGTCGGGTCTCCTGGCCCGTCGGCCCGACCGAGTATCCGTTCGTCAGCTCGGGTGAAGTATCCGTCGTTGTAGGTGCGCCTGGCCTGGTCGTACACGCTGTACGGCTGCACCACCGAGAGTGCGACGGCACCCTGGGTCGACCCGCCGTAACGCGTTGTCGTCCGGGCTCCACCCCCGACGATTCGCTTGCCCGCCGGGCAGGTGGCAGTTGCCGTCTTGTGCGCGGCGGCGTAGGGCTCCTTCGATGAGCCGGTGACCACAATGACGCCGGTGAGCACCGGTGCCGCAGTGGCCCTTGCCTCGACAGCTCGGGCCGAACCGGATCCGGCATGAGCAACGGGAACGACCGGAAGGGTCAGGCCGACCAGTGCCACCAGGACAGCGAGAGTCCGGCGGCCTGGAAGTGAGAGCGCCGATAGGGCTGAACGAATGCGAGTCATGATTCTCCCCCTTGCGTGGTTGGGCCTTTGTTGTGTGGTGTGGTGTGGTCCAGCTGTGACGGCAGGTCACGGCCGTGCCGCGTAGACGATGTTGAACGGCGTCTCAGTCACCCGCTCGAATCGGGTGAACCCGGCTTGTTCGATCAGCCGGGCGATCGGCTCCTCCCCCGCCTGGTTGCCCAGCGCGTCGGAGGCTCCTTCCGAGATCGCGTGCGGCACACAGAGGAACGTCGAGAACGAGTAGTACAGGCGGCCGACGGGATTGAGGTTGTCGGCAAGCGTGTCACCGGCGTACGGCTCGACGATCATCCATACCCCGTCGGGGGCGAGCGTGCCGCGGATGTGCCGGGCCGCCGCCAGCGGATCGCCCATGTCGTGCAGGCAGTCGAACGTGGTCACCAGGCCCAGGCTGTCGCCCGGGAAGCCGGCGGCGTCCTCGACCGCGTACGCGACCCGGTCGGTGAGCCCGGCCTCGACCGTCAGTTTCTCGGCCAGCTCGATGGAGACCGGATCGTTGTCGTAGCCGATCACCGTGGAGGCCGGATAGGTCTCGGCGAGAATCCGCGTGGACGACCCGAGACCGCAGCCGACATCGGCGACCGCGATGCCGTCCCGCAGCCGTTCGGTCAGCCCGTCGATGCCCGGCAGCCAGGAGCCGACCAGGTTCGCGACATATCCGGGACGGAAGAAGCGTTCGCAGCCGACCGACACGTCGGTGCCGTGGGCGCCCCAGGCGAAGCCTTCGCCGGAGCGGAAGCGCTCGGCGATCGCGGACCGGTCGTCGAAGCAGCCGAGCGCCATCTGGAAGGCGCCGGGCAGCACCAGCCCGTTCGGGTCGGCGAAGGCGAGCGCCTGCGCGGCGCTCATCGAGTACCGGTCGGTGTCGGCGTCGTAGGTCACCAGCTGGCCGGCTGCCTGTCCCCGCAGCCATTCCCGGACGTACCGCTCGACCGTCCCGGTGTGGTCGGCCAGCTCGGCGGCGGTGAGCGGACCTGCCTCGGCCAGCGCCCGGTACAGGCCAAGCCGGTCACCGATGACGATGTTGCCGGCGGCGGCGGTGGCTCCGAGGTCGGCGACGAACCGGCCGAGCAGGGCGTTCAGTTCGGTGTCGAAGGTTTCGGTGGTCATGGGGTCCTCCTCAGGAGAACGACGTGGGACTCGTCCGATCGGACGAACTCAGCGTGGTCCGCCGACCCTGGCCAGAGGTTGGCGAAAGGTTGTGGGACAGGGGCCCTGCCCAGCGCGATCGGTGCTGCCCGGTCGTCGCGACGGTGCGGCACCAGCGTGGGCGCCCGGCCGGCCTCACGAGCGTCTCCCCTCGTAGACGCTCCGTTCGAAGTCGTCGTAGGCCTTGAGCGCGCCGCGGTCGAGGTACGGCCCGTACTGGCTGTAGAGCGCCGCGGCCACCGTGGTCTTCGGGTCGACCCAGAAGTAGGTGTTGAAGACCCCGCCCCAACTGCCGCTGCCCGCGGCCCGCAGGCCGGGCTCGGCGATGGAGTTGAGGAGCAGACCCCACCCCCAGGTCGCTCCCACCCCTGGACGGAAGTCGCAGCTGGTCTGTGGTTCGGCGGTCGGGATGTAGGCCGGAACGGTCAGCCTGCCGATCTGAGGCCGGAACATCTCCGCCACCGTGGCCGGCTCGAGGATTCGGACACCATCCAGACTGCCCGCACCGAGCAGCATCCGCTGGAACCGCAGGAAGTCGCGCGGTGTGGAGTACAGACCGTGCCCGGCCGGCCACCACCGGGGCCGGGGATCCCAGTCGAAGCCGGTGGCTCGCCAGTGCCCGGTCTCGCCTCGCCGGTACACCGGGACCAGGCGAGAGCTGTCCTCGACCCGGAATCCGGTCGAGCGCATGTCGAGTGGTCCGAACACCGCGTTGTCGAGCAGGACGTCGAGCGGCCGGCCGCCGATCGTCTCGACCACCCGCCCGAGCCAGTCGGTGCCGGTGCCATAGCGGAACCCGGTGCCCGGGTCGGCGACCATCGGCGCGGCGAAGACGCCCTGCAGGCCCTCCGGCAGCAGGCCGGTGCGATCCGAGGAGTGCCACCTGTGCAGGTCGGCGTCCCAGAAGGCGTAGCCCAGCCCGCAGGTGTGGGTGAGCAGCTGTCGGACGGTGGCCCGAGTCGCCGCCGGCCGCAGCCGAGGCTGGTCGCCATCGAAACCAGTCAGTACCGGTACATCCGCAAAGTCCGGGACAAAGCTGTCGACCGGCTCGTCGAGGTTCAGATCCCCTCGGTCGCGTTGCTGCAGTGCGGCGACGGTGCACACGATCTTCGTCATGGACGCGATCCGGAAGACACTGTCGACGTCCGGGGTGTCCAGACCGTCTGCTGCGGCCGCAGCTTCGCAGATGGTCCCGCGGTCGTCTGCGGCCACACCGACGACCAGCGGCACATCGTCACGGTCGACGGCGGCCTGCAACAGCGCAGTCACCCTCGATGTCACCGCGTTCATGGCATGCCTCGGCCTGAGCCCTGCGGTGCCCCACTCCGGGGCGCCCAGAACTCGAGTGCGATCCCGTCCGGATCCCGGAAGGACAGGCCGAAACCCAGGTCGTCCGCCATGATGCCGCCGTGCCGAACGCCCAGGCCTTCGAGCCGGATGATCATCCGCTCCAGCTCGGCGCGGTCGGCAGCCGGGAATCCCAGGTGGTCCAGGCCAGGACACCGCTCGTCGAAACGCTGTGCACGATCACTGGTCTCGTGGTGGTGCAGCGCCAGGATCGTTCCTCCCGCGAGGACGAAGATCGTGTGGTGGAATCCCGGGTGATGCCCGGGAATCGCCGGCACGTCCTCGTCGATGACGGGGTCGGTACCGAGGAGCCGCCGGTACCAGGCACGGCTGGCGTCCAGGTCGGTCACGGTGAGCGCGATGTGGTGGATGCCGGCGGGAAGACTGATCTGGTCGGTGGAGGTCATGCCACCGATCGTCCGGCTGGGGCTACCCCGGCCGCTTCGGGCGAGTCACCCGTCCACCGGCCCGGGCACTACCCAGTTAGCTGCGCCCAGCACCCAGCCAGTTGGGTACGCCCGCGGCACCCGGTCTTGTGCAGCAACGCGGCCACGTGCTTCTCGACCGTCCGGGACGACAGGAACAGCCGGTCGCCGATCTCGGCGTTGGTGAGTCCGTCAGCGAGCAACCGCCCGACATCGACTTCCCGGCTCGTCACCCCCAAGGCTCGAAGTCTCCCCGGCACGGCCGAGTCGCCACGGCCGGCCCGCGGGACGACGGCTCCGGCCTGGCGCAGCAGGGCGCGACAGGTCGCCGCGATCTGCTGGTCGCCACGGTCGGCGAAGAAGCCCGCGGCCTCGCGTAGCCAGGCGACGGGCTCGCCCCAGTCGTGGTCCAGCGCCGATTCGGCCACAACACGCCGGGCATACTGCCGATACCAGGCGACCAAGTCACCCATTCCGGAGTCAGCTGCGTCGTAGGCGGCCTGCGCGTCGCCCCGTCGGCCCGCGCGACCGAGCAGCACCGCGTCCGCGTACCCCAGCAGACTCCCCACGATCCGGTGCCGGGTCACGCCCGAGGATCGAACCCGCTCGGCCGCCGCGCGCACCGTGGTTACGTCGCCGTCGATCGCCAGCAGCAGCACCCGGAGCCCGAGAAAGGGCGGGGCGATTCCGGCCGGAGACGCCAGCAGAAGTCCTGCACCCGTGGTCATCTGGGCGATCGCCCGCTCGCGGTCTTCGGCCAGCAACGCCGCGGTGGCCCGGCAATGCCCCCAGGCGCTGCCTACGACGTCCGGGTCGTCGGGAGCCAGGACCAGGGCCTGCGCCACACAGTCCTCCATCTCGGCCAGCTCGCCGCTTTGCGCGTAGGCAGTCGCCTCCAGCACGAGGGCCATCGGCAAGGTGGCGAGGTCGAGGTGGCGCGACACCTCGACACTGCGACGGGCCGCGACCAGCCCTTCGCTGGGACGGAACTGTTTGAGCAGACCAGCCGCGATCTGCAGATCCAGCGTGGCGACCAGGCCCACCGCGCCGAGATCCAGGGCCAGTTCGCGTGCCTCTTCCAGCCGGTCCACGCTCTCGGTGCGCAGCTGGTCGATCGTCCCGAGCTCGTGCAGCGCACGGACTTGCCACAGCCGCAGACCGTGGGCGGACGCGACCGCCAGCTCGCGGGAGAACCGCGACTCGGCCGCTTCCAGATCCCGCTGCCGAGCAACCCGGCCGCCGACCTCCAGAGCCTCGCAGGCCACTGCTGGAAGCGACTCCTGTTCAGCCGCCTTCAGGGCCCGCGTGGCAAGCGATTCGGCGTCGCCCACGCGCCCCTCCCCCAGCGCCACCTGAGCGTCCAACGCGTCGATCCGAGCGATCAGCTCGTCGGTCCGCGAGGATGCCCTGGCCGCGGCCAGATGGTCGGCCGCCACCGGCCATCGAGCAGCCGTGATCGCGGCGCGGGCGAGCCGTAGGTGCAGGTCCACACCACCGGTCGGCAGTCGCGATCTGAGGTCGAGTCTGCCGAGTAGCCGACTCCCGACCTCGAAGGCCTCGTCGACGCGGCCCGCGAGCGCCAGCGCGTCGGTCAGAGCCTCGTCGACACGTGTCATCAGACCGGGATCGTCCCCCACGAGGCGGCGTGAGTGTTCCAGGAGTGCCTCGGCGCTACCCAGTGCCCCGGCCGCGATGCCGCGCTGGCCCGCGGTGAGCAGGAGTTCGGCCGACCGGGTCGGCTGGCGGGCCTCCTGCGCGAGCCCGGCGGCCAGCTCGCACCACTCACCGGGCAGACCGGGATGGGCAGTCTCCACGGCGCTGAGCATCCGGGCGGCGAAGCGCACCCGATCCGGCGGAAGCAGTTCGGCGAGAACGGCTTCCCGCGTCAATGCGTGCCGGAATCGAAAGCCGCTGTCGTCGGCGGTCACCAGTTGCGCGTCGACCGCCCTACGCAGCGCCGCGAGAACCCCGTCGGCAGACTGCCCGAGAGCTTCGGCCAGCAGCGACCAGTCAAACCGTCGCCCGAGGGTGGCAGCGGCGCGCATGACCTCCGTCGTCTCCGGCGGGAGCCTCTTCATCCGGCGGCTGATATCCACCGAGAAGGCGGGCGGCACATGGGAGGTGAGCGGGCGCGTCAGCGACCAGTTCCCGTCTCGGTCGACGAGTATGCCTTCGGTGACCAGGCTGGCCAGCAGTTCCTCGACGAGGAAGGGCAGACCGTCGCAGTGAGCCGTGAGGAACCCTGGCAGGGGGGCCGGCAGATCGCGGGTGTCCAGGCATGCCTGTGTCACCCGGACGACGTCGTCCTTCTCGAGTCTGGACAGCGTGACCGTGGTGACCACGCGCCGGCTCGCCAACCCCGCCAGCAGCGTCGTGGCCGACCCGAACCCCTCCGGACGCAGCGTCACGAGAACGCTGATCGGCTCCGACGCGATGTTGTCGGCCAGGTACTCGAGTACCGCGAGCGACTCGGGGTCGGCCCAGTGCACGTCCTCCAGCACCAGCACGCAGGCCCGCTCGCCGGCCAGTCCCCGCAGCAATCGGAGCAGACCCTCACCCAGCACGACCGCGGACTCGATCGAGGCTGCCGGCTGGGGCGGCAACCAGTGCGGTACCAGCCGGCCCAAAGCTGGCCGGAACGCACGCAACTGCGGAAGATCGACCTCTCCGCGATCACGCAACGCACCGAGTACCGCCTCGGACAACGGACGGTACGCCACCGGAACTCCGCTGGCGACGGCTCGCCCGGTCAGCACGACCAGACCGCGATCGCGTGCCGTCCGGGACAGCTCGCGAGCAAGCCGGGACTTGCCCACCCCAGCCTCACCGACGACGACCATCGTGCCCCCGTGCCCGCCCGCAGCCCGATCGATCGCCTGACGAAGGAGAGCGAACTCCTCATCACGTCCGACGAGTACGGGACAGAGCATCTGGCCCACCACGTCAGTATCGTGGCCGGCCAGGTAGATCACCAGTGCGGGCTCAGCCCAGCAATTCGCGGTAGTACTCCTGGACCGAGGCTTCGGGACCGGTACCGAGCTCCTCGCGCAGGGTCATTCGGAGCCGCTCGTATACGGCCAATGCCTCGGCGACGTTGCCGGCCGAGGCCAGCGAGCGCATCAGCAGCAGGTGGCCCGTCTCCCGCAACGGCGCCAGTTCGACGAGCTCGCGGGACGAGCGCTGCGCGGCGGGCAGTTCGGAGCCGCCGATGCCGAGACAGGCCGTGGCGTAGCACTCGAGCGCGCGGACCCGGACATCCGCGAGCCGTCGACGCCATCCGTCGACCCATTCGGCCTGCGACTCGGGCAGCAGGCTGCGACGGGCGACGAACTGGGCCGACAGACTCGAATACCAGGCCCGGTTCCACTGGCCGGCCGCCACCGCTGACTCGGCCACGTGCAGGGCTGCCAGCGCGTCCTCGACGTCCACCTGCGCGGGCTCGGGCAGGATGGCCGCCAGTTCCGAACGTCCACGGATCAGGTCGGGGCCGACCGCTGAGCGCAGCTTGGAGACGAGCACGGTCAGCGCATTGGCTGCCGACGCCGGCGGCCACTCGCCCCACAACGCGTCGACGAGAACGCTGCGCGGTATCGGTTGCGGACGATTCAAGACGAGATAGGCGAACAACAGACGTGCCTGCCGGCCGGGAAAGTCCCGCCCCACGTCACGCCCGTCCCGTTCGACCGTGAACGTCCCACACAGCTGCACCCGGACGCCGACCCCGTTGCGCACTACCTCACCTCGGCTACCTCTGGTACACCGGGAGGATAGACCCGGGAGGCGCGCGATGACTCGACAAGTGCGCTGCGAGTGTGGCTTCACCGCCCGCGGCCAGTCCGATGACGAAGTGATCGGGCTCACCCACGCCCACGTCGCCAAGGACCATCCAGACCTCGCGAAAGTCGAGACCGCGGACGACGTGCGGGCCTGGATCGAACTCATCCCGGACTGAGCGGCTATCTACAGGTAACGCAGCCACCGTCT
>JBDIAG010000087.1:0-10460 GCA_039812305.1 Actinomycetales bacterium
CGACGGCGTCCACCTCGATCGGCGCCAGCCCGCGCTCGGTCATCGCGAGGGTGTAGCCGGCAGCGCGCTCCGCCGCGGGCCCGGTGGGGCCGCTGACGAACGCCACCTGGGTGTGGCCCAGTTCGAGCAGATGCTGCACGGCGGCCCAGGCCCCGCGGCGTTCGTCGGCGGTGACCTGGTCGGCGCCGGCCACCTGGAGGTGGCGCACGCCCACCAGAACCGTCGGCACGTCGATGCCGTCGGAATCCACCGAGGCGGGTTCGCCGGCGAGCACCAGACCGTCCACCCGGGCCGCGAGGAATCCCTGCACCGGCGACTCGCGCAGGTGCGAGTTCAACCCCGCATCGGCGACGCTGACGTGAAAACCGCTGTCCGCCAGCCCTTTGCGCAGCCCGTCCAGCAACTCGACGAACCACAGGTTGCTGAACTCGTCGACCACCACTCCGATCGTGTGGCTGCGCTGCCCGGCCAGCGTGGCTGCGGCGCGACTGGGCCGGTAGCCGAGTTCCTCGATGGCCCGGCGCACCGCCTCGCGTCTGGCCGGGCTCACCTTCGGCGATTCCCGCAGCACGAGCGAGACCAGCGACTTGGAGACTCCGGCCCGCTCCGCGACGTCGTAGATCGTCACCCCACGGCGGCCAGTTGCGCTCAGGGTCATCGCCTCCTGATCGACGGACGGGAGAAGTGCTCTCAGGCCAAGACCACGCCGGGTATTGACGACGTGCACAGCGTAGTCATAGCGTAGTCACCGCGCTGATGGAGCGCTCCAACGGCTCACCTGAGTCCACTCCCACCCGAACGGATCCGCAGAATGACCACTTCGATCGGCGTCGCCGTCATCGGCGCCGGCATGGCCGGCAAGTCCCACGCCGCCGGCTACCGCGTCGCCCCCACCCTCTACGACACGGTGTTGCCCCCCATCCGCTACGTCTCGATCGCGGACGTCAACGAGCCCCTGGCGCGGGCCACCGCGGCCCGGTACGGCTACGAGCGGCACGACACCTCCTGGCAGGACGTGGTGGCGGCCGACGACGTGGACGTGATCAGCGTCGTCGTGGCCAACCACCTGCACCGTCCGATCGTCGAGGCCGCGCTCGCCGCCGGCAAGCACGTGCTCTGCGAGAAGCCGCTGAGCGACACCCTGGAGAACGCCAGGGCGATGGCCGACGTCGCTCGGGAGGCCGACCCGGTTGCCCGGCTCGGCTTCGTCTACCGCCGCCAGCCCGGCCTGACCGCGATCCGCGACTACATCCGCTCCGGCGTCCTCGGCGACGTGCTGCACGTCTCCGGCCGGTACTGGACGGACTACGGCTGCAGCCCGCACGCCCCGATGAGCTGGCGCTTCACGGGCCCGGACGGCTCCGGCGCGCTGGCCGACGTCGGCAGCCACCTCGCCTACGTCGCCGAATACCTCGCCGGCGACATCGTCGGCGTGGCGGGCGGGCAGCTGCGGACGGTCATCGGCGAGCGGTATCTGCCCAAGGGCGCGGTCGTCGGCCACTCCCACGCCGAGCTCAGCGACGAGACCGAGCCGGTGACCAACGACGACTACGCCGGCTTCTCGGTGGAGTTCGCCAGCGGCACCGCCGGCAGCCTCGAGGTCTCCCGGGTCGCCGCCGGTCACCCGAACACCCTTGTCGTGGAGGTCTTCTGCAGCAACGGGGCGGCCCGTTGGGATCAGCGCACCCCCTCGGAGATCGAGCTCTTCGTGCACGAGGGCCCGGGCGACCAGCGGGGCAACCGCCGGGTGCTCCTCGGGCCCGACCACCCCTACGTCGCCGGCGGCCTGGCGATGGACGCCCCGTCGGTGGGATTCGGCCAGAACAACCTCTTCGAGTACCAGTGCCGCGCCTTCCTGGACGAGGTGGCCGGCGTGGACAGCTCGATCGCGCTGCCGGTGTGCGCCTCGTTCGACGAGGGCGTCCACAACATGGAACTGCTCGGTGCCGTGGTCGAATCCGCCCTGCACGGCGGCCGCTCGGTCAGCCTGACCGACTGACCCATCGGACCGTCTCGAACACCAACCAGCATCACAACGAAAAGGGAACCCACGCAATGAAGCTCGGCGTCTACAACGCGATCCTGCACGACCGGGACCTGCCCGAGGCCCTCAAGGTCGTCGCCGACCTCGGCCTGACCGGCATCGAGGTCAACTCCGGCGGCTTCCTGCCGTCCAAGCACATCCCCACCTACGACGACATCCTCGTCTCCGACGCCGCCCGGGACGACTACCTGGCGATCTTCGAGGGCACCGGGGTCTCCATCGCTGGTCTCAACTGCAACGGAAACCCCTTGCACCCCAACCCGGTGATCGGCGAGAAGCACGCCGAGGACGTCCGCCGCTCGATCCGGCTGGCGCAGCGGCTGGGCCAGAACCGGGTGGTCACCATGTCCGGTCTGCCCGGCGGAGAGCCGGGCGCGACCCGTCCGAACTGGATCGTCAACGCCTGGAACTCCGCCGCGCTCGACGTGCTCGACTACCAGTGGAGCGTCGCCGTGCCGTTCTGGCAGGAGATCGACGCCCTCGCCCGGGATCACGACGTCAAGGTCGCCCTCGAACTGCACCCGCAGAACCTGATCTTCAACACCTACGACGTCCGCAAACTGGTCGAGCTGACCGGCGCGACCAACGTCGGCGTGGAACTGGATGCCTCGCACCTGTTCTGGCAGCAGATGGACCCGATCGCGGTGACCCGCGAGCTGGGATCGCTGGTCTTCCACGCGGCCGCCAAGGACGTGCGGGTGAACAAGGAGACGGCGGCGCTGTACGGCGTGCTCGACAACCGTTTCCGTCGTCTCGACCCCAGCGAGGACCGCACCAACCTGGGTGGGGACGAGTGGGCCAACGAGTGGCCGAAGCCGGCCGCCTGGGACTTCGTCGCCCTCGGCAAGGGCCACGACGTTCCCTTCTGGACGGAATGGTTGCGCGCCCTGCGCGAGATCGACACGCAGATGTGGGTCAACATCGAGCACGAGGACACCGAACTGGGCCGGATCGAGGGGCTGGAGGTCGCCGCGGCGGTTCTCAAGGCGGCCGACGCCGCCCTCGACGCCTGACCTCGCGGAGGGCCTCTCACGGGTTTCACCCGGCAAACCGGCTGGCCGGCACTCGATCGAGTGCCGGCCAGCTTCGTGCGGTCTCCGGGTGAGCGGAGCGTCAGATCTGCGGAGTCCGCGTCGAGCTGACGTGCGCCCACTTGGCGAGCGTGGCCTTGCCGAGGCCGCTGAGGAGCTTCTCGAGGGTCTTCATCAGGGATCCTCCCTTTCGACGTGGTCCCGTGCGGCGGTTGCCGCCGGGGGACGACGTCGTTGGCGCCTGACCCCTTCAGCGCGGGCGCTTCCGGGCGTAATCCCGCCGGCCGGTGTGGGTTGGGTCACGATCGGCCGGCCGGGCCGGGGGAGGGACGCCGGGGCGGTCGAGCCCGGACAACGCGGCGGACCGAGACCTCAGCGCGGATCACATCCCGTGGATACCATGGGAGTCATGCCCACCCAGCAGGCCAATCTCGCCTTCACCGAAGAAGGGCGACGAGGTACCAGGCAGCGCCGCGCGGTGCGCGCCTGCCTGGATCGTGGTGACACCTTCCTCAGCGCCCAGCAGATTCACGACGAGGTCCGCGCGGGGGGTGAGAAGGTCGGGCTGTCGACCGTGTACCGCACCCTGCAGGCGATGGCCGAAGCCGGTGAGGTGGACGTCGTGCGCACCGGCGACGGCGAGGCGCTCTACCGCAAATGCGGCCCGCGGCATCACCACCACCTGGTCTGCCGGTCCTGCGGCCTGACCGTCGAGCTGGCCGGGCCCGGGGTGGAGCGGTGGGCCGCCAAGGCCGCCGCCGACCACGGTTTCACCGAGGTCACCCACGTCGTCGAGCTGTTCGGGCTCTGCGCGGCCTGCGCCGCCCGCGACGCCGACTGACCCGGCGCGTCGCCCGGATGCGCGTGAGCCTGGCGTGAAGCCGATCACGCTGAACCAGCTGCGGCGCTATGCGGTGGCTCGCACGCTCTTCCGGCCCACCACCCTGGCCACGGCGGTACAGCGCCTCGGCTTCGTCCAGGCCGACCCGATCCGCGCACCCGCCCGGGCGCAGGATCTGATTCTGCGGCACCGGGTCTCGCGATACCGGGCCGGCGAGCTCGAGCGGCGCTACGCCCGTCTGCCGCTGGAGGAGGACGCCTTCGTCAATTACGGCTACCTGCCCCGGGAACTGGCGGTGCTCATGCATCCGAGGGCGGTTCGCCGGGAGTGGACGCCGGAACAGGCACGCCAGGCGGTGAACGTGCTGGAGTTCGTCCGCGAGCGGGGCGTCGTGCACCCTCGCGAGGTCGACGCGCACTTCCAGCACGGACGGATCACCAACTGGTTCGGCGGTACCTCCAACGCGAGCACCCATCTGCTGGACGGCATGCACTACCGCGGGATGCTGCGGGTGGCCGGCCGGGTCTCGGGCACCCGGACGTACGCCGTCGCCGAGCAGCCCGATCACGTCATCGATCCGGTCGAGGGGCTGGCTCGGCTGCTCGACGTGGCGGTGCGGCTGTACGCGCCGCTGCCGCGGGGCACCCTCGGCCAGCTCGCGTCCTACCTGCGTTACGGTGCGCCGCAATGGATGTCGAGTCGCAAGCAGGTGCTCGCGATGGCGCGGGACCGATACGCCTGGGCCGGTGTGGACGGGGACGAGTACTGCTGGCCGCTCGACGAGGATCCGGCCGCCCGCCGGTGGGCGCCGCGCAACACGGCGCGGCTGCTGGCGCCGTTCGACCCGATCGTCTGGGACCGCGCCCGCTTCCAGCGGTTCTGGGGCTGGGAGTACAAGTTCGAGGCGTACACGCCGGCGGCGAAGCGCATCCGGGGCTACTACGCCCTCCCGCTGCTGTGGCGGGACCAGGTGGTCGGCTGGGGCAACCTGTCGGTCCGCGGCGACGAACTGGTCGCCGATCTCGGCTATGCGGCGGGGGAGCCGCCCCGCCATCCGGAGTTCCTCCCCGCCCTGGACGCCGAACTGGCCGCGATGGCAGAGTTCCTCGGCCTGGCCTGATCGACCGGCCGGGTCGTCGACTCGTTCCCGGCGGACGTCACCGCAGGGCCGGGGACTGCCACCACAGCATGGCCCGGTCGGCGTCCAGAACTCCCTGCACCCCGAGCGGCACCGCGAGATTCGGTCGCCCGTGGCCGACGTCCAGGCCGCACACGATCGGGATCCCGAGTCCGCCGAGGCGGTCCGCCAGCACGGCGTCCACCTCCTCCGGGCTGCCGCAGCCGATCCAGGTTCCCGCGGCCACGCCGGCCACGCCGTCGAGCACGCCGGCCCGCAGGAGCTGGGTGAGCATCCGGTCGATCCGGTACGGCTGCTCGACGACGTCCTCGAGCACGAGGAGCCCGCCGGCCAGGCCGGCCCGGCCGGTCCGGGTGCCGAGACCGCTGACCAGCATGCTCAGGCAGCCGCCGACGATCACGCCGGTGGCCCGGCCGCCGACGATGGTGCGGGACTGCCGGCCGGTGACCGGGCCGACCGAGGAGTCCTCGCCGAACAGCACGCCGCGCAGATGCCGCTGGCCCTCCTCGTCCTCCAGAAACCGGCGGGAGGCGGCCATCGGGCCGTGCAGGCTCACCATCTCCAGCTGGGTGGCGACCGCCTCGTGGAGCGCGGTGACGTCCGAACAGCCGACCAGCACGGGCGCGTCCTGGCCGCTGCGGGCCTGCGCGAGCTGCGTCCAGTCGATGTCGTCCAGGATCCGCTGCAACCCGTAGCCGCCCCGGGCGCAGATCACCGCGGCCACCCGCGGATCGCACCACGCCCGCTGCAGATCGGCCAGCCGGGCGGCGTCGCTGGCGGCGAGGAAGCCGTCCTGCCGGTCCAGCACGTGGTCGCCGAGCTCGACCTCCAACCCCCAGGAGCGCAATAGATCGACGCCACGCTGCAGATAGTCCGGATTGACGGGACCGCTCGGTGCGATGATCCGCACCACGTCCCCGGTTTGCAGCCTCCGCGGTCGCTGCAACGCTGTCAGCACCCCGCCAGTATCACCCGGCGGAACCGTGGACGAAGGCCGGATGACGAGGTCGGCGAGGGCCGGTGAAAAAGGCCTGGCGCGCCGCGCCGGACCGTTCTACGGTGGGCGGACACGAGAAAGGAGGTGGTCCAGGTCGTGATTGACACTAGGACGCGTGAGGTGGTCGCCCGCTAGGCGGCCCGTTCAAGTCTCAACGGACGCGCTGCCGGGGCAATACCTGGCGGCCACCGGGCCCACGGGGTCGCTGCTCGTCCACAGCGAACCGGCTTCGCCGGAACCCCGTGGGTCTTTCCTTCCCGCGACGATGTTTAATCACCCGGTGCGCCGCCTGTTTGCCGACATCACCCCGCTGCAGGAGAGCCGCACCTTCCGGCGCCTGTTCTTCGGTACCGCGCTCGCCTCGACCGGCCAGGCGATCACCGCCGTCGCGGTCGGCCTGCAGGTGTACGACGTCACCGGCTCGACCTTCTCGGTCGGCCTCGTCGGGGCTTTCGCGGTCGTCCCGCTGATCGTGCTCGGTCTCTACGGCGGCTCGGTGGTGGACGCCCACGATCGCCGCGCGGTGATGTTGCTGTCCGGTCTGGGGATGCTCGCGGCGGCGGTCGCGATCACTCTCCAGGCCTTCGCCGGGCTGCAGAACGTCTGGCTGCTGTACCTCATCGTCGCCGCCCAGAGCGGCTGCTACGCGCTGAACTCACCGGCGCGGACGGCGATCGTGCCGCGCCTGATCAGTCCCGAGCAGCTGCCCGCCGCCAACGCGCTGAGCGGGCTCAACATGGCACTCAACTTCATGCTCGGTCCGCTGCTGGCCGGATTCCTCGTCGACTGGGTCGGCTACGGCCTGACCTACCTGGTCGAGGCGGTGATGCTGGTCTTCGCACTGACCCTGATCTCCGGGCTGCCGGCGATCCCGCCGATCGGGCCGGCCCGCCCGGCTGGCCTGCGCTCGGTCTGGGAAGGTCTGGACTTCCTGCGCACCCGCACCAACATCCGGATGACGTTCCTGGTCGACCTCGCCGCGATGGTGCTGGCGATGCCCCGGGTGCTGTTCCCGGCGCTGGCGGCGCTGAACTTCGGCGGCGGCGCCAAGACGGTCGGGCTGCTCGGAGCCGCCCTCGCGGTCGGCTCGGTCGGCGCCGGTGTCTTCTCCGGACCGCTCGGCCGGGTCCGGCGGCAGGGTCGGGCGGTCGTGATCGCGGTGGCCTGCTGGGGCATCGTCATCGCCGCCGCGGGCGCGGTCATCCTCGGGGCGCGCGCGCCGGCCGACGGTTCGGTCAATCCACTGCTGTGGCCGGCCGCCGGCCTGCTGGCGGTGGCCGGCGTCTGCGACCAGATCAGCGCGGTCTTCCGGATGACGATCCTCCAGGCGGCGACCCCGGACGGCATGCGCGGCCGGCTGCAGGGCGTCTTCACCGTCGTGGTGGCCGGCGGTCCGCGGCTGGGCGACATCCTCCTCGGAGCGATGGCCGGCATCATCGGCGAGCCGGGCACCGCGGTGGCCGGGGGCATCGCCTGTGTCGTCGTGGTGCTCCTGCTGGCGGCCCGGTGGCCCGGTTTCCTGCGCTACGACGCCCAGCACCCCACCCCGTGAAAAGGGTAGGTTGGGCCAATGGCGCCGCCGGAGAGGACTCGAGTGACCGGTGACGCCGTGATCTTCCGGCTTCCCGACAGCGATCCGGCGATCACCGGAGTGCGACTGTGGCAGCAGCTCGGGCTGAGCGCAGAGACGGTGGCCTTCCACCGCGATTCCCTGGGCGGCTGGAGCCTGCGCCTGCCGCGGTCCGCCGTCGCCGAGGTGGAGCGACTCGAGTACTGCTACGTCGTCGACGCCGAGGACGAGCAGTGGCGTCTCGATCCGACGAATCCGCTGTGCGTCCCCGGTCCGTTCGGGGCCAAGTCGGTGCTGGAACTGCCCGGATACCGGGCGCCGTCGTGGCTGGGCGAGCGCGACTCGGCCTGCGACGGCGAGTTCGAGGCGCTGTCCTGTCCAGATACCCCGGCGGGACCGGTCGAGGGGCGGGTGTGGAGTCCGCGACTGTCCGCCCCGGATCGCCGGCTGCCGCTGCTGGTCGTCCACGACGGCCCGGAGATGGCCGAGTACGCCTGCCTGATCGACTACGTCGCGACGATGATCGGCACCGGGCGGGTGCCGCCCGTCCGGGTGGCGCTGCTGAGTCCGGGCCCGCGCAACCAGCGCTACTCGGCCAGTCCCGACTATGCCGACGCGCTCGCGGACGACGTGATTCCCGCGCTGCGGCAACGGTTCCCGACGTCGGGGCGGCCCATTGTGGCCGGTGCCAGCCTCGGTGGCCTGGCCGCCCTGCACGCGGAATGGCACCGGCCCGGCACGTTCTCCGCCGTCTTCGCCCAGTCCGGGTCGTTCTTCACGCTGCGCACCGACGAGCAGGAGTCGGGGTTCGAGTACTTCACCGAGATCACGAACTTCGTCCGCTCGGTGCACGCGTCC
This sequence comes from Actinomycetales bacterium, assembly GCA_039812305.1. Taxonomy (GTDB): domain Bacteria; phylum Actinomycetota; class Actinomycetes; order Actinomycetales; family CAWJMD01; genus JBDIAG01. The sequence continues at coordinate 8,480 of JBDIAG010000087.1, forward strand.
CGCCGTCCTCGGACCAGGGCTCGGGTGGTGCTCACCTGCGGGGCCGCGGAGGAGAACCTGTCGTGCAACTGGCTGATGGCGTCCACGATGAGCCGGCTCGGGATCAACGGTCTGGCCGGACTGGGCGGCGAAACCCTCGCGGTGCATCCGGATCTGCACACGTGGACCTGCTGGCGCGATACCTTCCACCCATACCTGACCGATCTGCTCGCCGATCTGGGCGAGCCGTCCACGGAGGCGCCCGGTGCGACGTGAGCAGCTCGAACTCGACGGCGACGGTCTCGACCATCCGGGCACGCTGATCCGGTACGGCCACTGGGGCCGTCCGGTGCTGGTCTTCCCGAGCGAGGCCGGCCGGGCCTGGGACTACGAGAACAACGGCATGATCGCCGCGATCGAGGATCTGATCCACGCCGGCCGCATCAAGGTCTACTGCGTCGACTCCTTCGACCACCTCTCCTGGTCGAACCGGTCGATCCCGCTGGAGGACCGGGCCAGGGCCCATCAGCGGTACGAGAACTGGCTGATCGAACAGGTCGTCCCGACCATGCTGACCGACTCGCCGGGGCTCGACCTCGGGCCCGGCATGATCGCCACCGGATGCAGCATGGGCGCGTTCCACGCGTTCAGCATCTCGATGAAGCGGGCCGACCTGTTCCCGATCTCGATCTGCCTGTCCGGCTCCTACGATCCGTCCTACTGGCACGCCTGGGGGGAACGGGGCGAGCAGGCGTACTTCACCAACCCCACGGATTCGGTGGCGAACCTGCACGGCGAGCATCTGGAGTGGCTGCGCTCGCGGATGCACCCGGTTCTCGTCGTCGGCCAGGGGGCCTGGGAGACGCATCCGACCGGCGCCCTGCCCTCCACCAAACACCTTGCGCACCTGTTGAGCGAGAAGGAGATTCCCCACGAGCTCGACCTGTGGGGATTCGACGTCTCGCACGACTGGTGGTGGTGGCAACGCCAGATCGCCCATCACCTGCCGCGGTTCTGTTGAACCCCGGAGCCTCGTCGTCGAGCCCATCCGCCATGGAGAACTGAACAGCAATCGCGAGGAGGACGCGTGTCGCACACTCAGCATCTGGTCGGCCTGCTACTCGGTGCGGAGGAGGACTGGCCCACCGCCTTCGAGTCCATCCTCCGCATGGTCGGGCCGGTTCAGGACGAACGAGGGACGCACAACTACACCAGCGAGCGGCTGACCATCGAGCCGTTCGACCTGGACGATCCGGTGCGGCCCGGCCTGGTCATCGACCGGCTGGCGTACTGGTACTACCACCCGCGGGAGTGGCTGAAGAAGGCGGCGCTGACCGACGGCACCTACCTGCTCAACTCCCCGTTCACCTTCCAGTCGATGGAGAAGCACTCCGCGTACTGCGCGATGATCCGGCTGGGGCTGAAGATCCCGAAGACGGTGCTGGTGCCGTACAAGAACCCGGTCGACAACGTCCGCTGGGCCTACACCGCCGCCAACTACAACCGGCCGTTCGACCTGGACCAGATCGCCGCCGACCTCGGCTACCCGCTGTACATGAAGCCGTTCGACGGCGGCGGCTGGCGTGGGGTGTCGCGGATCAACAATCCCGACGACCTGCACCGCGCCTACGACGAGTCCGGCGAGATGCTGATGCATCTGCAGGCGACGGTGGACTACGACGTCTTCGTCCGGGCGTTGTCGATCGGGCCGGAGACGATGACGATGAAGTTCCGTCCCGAGCTGCCGATGCACAACCGCTACGAGGTCGCGCACGGATTCCTCAGCCCGGAGACGGGTTTCGAGTGCCAGGCGATCAGCCGGATCGTCAACGCGTTCTTCGGCTGGGACTTCAACTCGGCCGAGATGCTCGTCGCCGGCAGCGAGGTCTACCCGATCGACTACGCCAACGCCTGCCCGGACGTCGCCGTCACCTCGCTGCATTACTACTTCCCGTGGGCGATCACGGCGCTGGTGAAGTGGTCCTGCTACTGCCTGGCGACC
>JBDIAG010000088.1:0-10457 GCA_039812305.1 Actinomycetales bacterium
CCCGACCCCGGCCACGACGACGGCGATCGCCGCGATCACCAGGGCGAGCCGCAGGACGACCGGGAAGGGCTCGGACCGGGTGATCGCGTTGATCACCCGCCCGGCCAGCACCGCGGCGAGGACGCCGAGCGCCGCGGTCACCACGCTGCCCGCCAGGTATCCGGCGAGCTCTGCGCGGTGCGGCCGGGCGAAACCCCAGATCCGCCGAAGAGTCTTCCGGGAGAAAGGGCGTCGATCGGACAAGGTGTGCGTGGCGTTGTACAGCTGATGCCAGGCGGTGACCTCCATACTCATGTCCGCCACCGTAGAAGTTCAAGTTCACTTGAGGTCAAACCGGGGTCGCCGAACGACGGGCCCGGGCGCGGACGACCGGACTCCTCGCCATTCCGTGGACGTTTCCGGCCGGGAGCAGATGGTGCCGTCCCGTATTCTGAAGCCCTTCCAAAGGGTGGTGAGGGGTTCGGTGGCAAAGGCAAAACGGGATTACACGCCGTCCGCGGGGTGGGTCCCCGAGCCGTTGCCGCCGGGCCGCACGACCGCGGAGGCGATCGCCAAGGCGATTCGCGAGGACATCGTGCGCGGGCGGTTCGCCTCGGGGGAGAAGCTTCGTCAGGTCGAGCTGGCCACCCGGTTCGGGGTGAGCACGACCCCGGTCCGGGAGGCGTTCGGGATCCTGCAGCGGCAGGGGTTGGTGCGGATCCACGCCCAGCGCGGCGCCACCGTCGAGCTGCCGACGGTGGGGGATCTGGAGGAGTACTACGAGATCCGGCTGGCGCTGGAGTGTCTGGCGGCCGAGCACGCCGCGCTGCGGTTCCGGCCGTCGGATGCGCCGCCGCTGCGGGCCCTGATGGCGCAGATGCGGGAGTGCCGCGACCCGGAGGAGTATGTGCGGCTCAATCACCGATTCCACATGGCGGTGTATGCGCTGTCCGGGCGGGGGCGCCTGATCGAGCTGATCGAACAGCTGCGTCTCGCCTCGCAGACGTATCTGCAGATCAACTCCGAACTGGTGGTGCCGACCGGCGACGCCGAGCACGAGCACGACGACATCCTGGCGGCCTGCGAGGCGAACGACCCGGAACGCGCGAGGATCGCCACGAGTCAGCACCTGCGGCTCACGGTGTCGAGTGTGAGTGCCGAGTTGCGTCGTCCTGACGATCCTCGCTCGCTGGATCAGGAGAAGGCCGCGCGCTGAGCGATCCTTTGGTGGCTAGACGGCCAGGCTCTCCGCCGCCACCGGTTCGGCGGCGTCCCCGGTCGGCGCGACGACCGGGTTGCGAATGGTGCCGAGGCCGGCGATGGTGACCTCCACGACGTCCCCGGCGGCCAGGTACCGCGGCGGGTCCTGCTTGAAGCCCACGCCGGCGGGGGTGCCGGTCGCGATGATGTCCCCCGGCTCGAGGGTCATCAGACTGCTCAGGTAGGCGATCGTGGTCGCGACGTCGAAGATCATGTGCCCGGTGGTGTCGTGCTGCATGACCTCGTCGTTGACGGTGGTGCGGATCATCAGATCCTGCGGATCCGGGATCAGCTGCGCCGGAACCAGTCCGGGGCCCATCGGGGCGAACGTGTCCAGCGCCTTGCCGGAGATCCACTGACTGGTGCGCAGCTGCAGATCCCGGGCGGTGACGTCGTTGAAGACCGAGTACGCGGCCACGTGGTCCAGGGCGTCGGCGGCGGCGACGTGCTTGGCCGGCCGGCCGATCACGACGGCCAGCTCACCTTCGAAGTCGATCTCGCTGCTCAGCCGGGGCATCACGATCGAGCCCTCCGCGCCGACCAGGCAGTTGCGGAACTTCGAGAAGACGATCGGCACCGTCGGCGCCTCGAAGCCCGCCTCGGAGGCGTGGTCGGTGTAGTTCAGCCCCAGGCAGAGGATCTTGTCCGGGTGGGAGAGCGGCGGCCCGAGCTCCACGCCGTCGAGACTGTCGAACGACTCGGCGCCCGGCTGACCCGTGACCCGCTCCGCCAGCCGCGCGCAGCCCTCCTCCTGGGCCGCCAGCACCGCCGTGAGCACATCGCCCTCGATCCCCGGCACCCCGGCCAGGGACCAGAGCCGACCGCCGTGCACCAGCCCGCCGGTGAACCGGTCGTCGCCGGAGCGGCGCCAACTCACCAATGAGAAGTCAACCAGGTCAGCGAGTTTCAGCGAGGTCATCGATACCTTCCTTCTGTGGGGCAACGGCGGGGTTCTCGGTCAGCCGATCCGGACGGAACCGTTCCAGCCGGGGGTCGGGCTGTTCGTGAACGAGTTCGGCGGTCACCGCGTCGGCGAGCGACGGAGCCAGGGTCGCCGCGGCGTGCGCCAGGGTGACGTACAGCCCGTCGACGCCGGCGGGACGTCCGACGATCGGAAGACCGTCGACGGGCATGGCCCGCATCGTGGGCAGGGCCTCGTGCACGGTCGTGCCGGCGAGGGCGGGGACGTGCTGGGAGGCTCTGCCCAGCAGCTCGTCCGCCAGCCGCCGCACGTCGGCCGGGTCGGCGTCGGCGCCGCCCGAACCCACCAGCTCGGCGTCGATGAGGCCGGACCACACCATCGTGCGGCCGGCCGGCTCCGGGCGGTAGTTGACGTCGTCGACCGACACCACCCGGCCGGGGCAGCCCGGGACGGCCTCGGCCAGCACCAGCAGCCCGGGGACGGGCGTGCCGGCGGCGAAATCCTGTGCCACAAAACGGGTCTCGAGGCCGGCCAGAGCGAGTATCCGATCGGTCCAGCGTCCGGCGCAGACCAGTACCTGGTCGCACTCGATCAGCTCGCCGGATTGCAGTTCGAGGCCGGTCACGTCCCGGCCCGAGGTGAGGACACCGGCCACCGCGTCGTTGGTTCGCACCGTGACGCCGAGCCCGCGCGCTCTGGCCACCAGGTCCGCGACCATGCCCGGCAGGTCGACGTACCCTTCGTCCGGGAAGAGGGTGGCGCGGGCGGCGTCGATGCCGGCCAGTGCCGGTTCGACGGCCGAGGGCCGGCCGTCCACCCGCTGAGCGAGGTAACCGCGCTCCCGCAGGCGCTCCAGGTGCCGGTCGAAGGCGTCGAAGTCGCCGCCGGAGCGCTGCACCGACAGGTAGCCGGTGCGGTGCCACCACGGCGCCCCGCCGGGTTCGGCCCGCAGCGTCTCGTAGCCGGTGACGCCGGACTGCCGCAGTTCCACGTAGTCCCAGTAGCCGGAGTAGCTGGCGTTGACGTGGGCGAAGGACGCTCCGCTGGCGCCGCCGCAGAGGTCGCCGGCCTCCACGAGCCGGACCTCGGCACCGGCCTGGGCGAGCCGGTAGGCGGACAAGGCGCCGAGCACGCCCGCGCCCACCACCGCGATACGGGGTGGGCGCGGGCGCGAGACCGATGGTCTGCTCAACTCTGGCCGCCGAGGAAACTCTCGTCGTCCAGGGCCTGCGCGAGGGCGAGCACGCCGGCGAAGTAGCCGTAGTGCCGCATGCCTTCGAAGATGCCGGTCGCGGTCGGGGTGAACATGGACTTCAGTTCGTCCCGGCCGGGAGCGGTGTTCTGCTTCCAGACCTCGAGGTTGGCGAAGTGCACCTCGACGTACGGCCGGCCGGTGTCGAGCAGGGCGTCCCGGGTCGCCAGGCCGAAGTAGGTGAGTCCGGCCGGGTTGATCAGGTAGCCGTCCACGGAGTCGTTGGTCTCGTGGATGAACTTCAGGATCTCCGACTCGGCATCCGACTGGAAGTGGGTGACCGAGACGTTGATGTCCTTGGCGAAGTCATCGACCATGGAGTTCAGGTGCTCCAGGGACGACACCGGCCCGAAGATGGCTCCTTGCCGCTTGCCGAGCTGGCCCATGTTCGGGCCCTGGACGAAGGCGAACTTCAACTCACGGGTCGAGTCACGCAGGGGCATTCATTACTCCTTCATCGAGGTCGTACGGGTGGGGTGTTGCAATTCCGGAATCCTGATCCTGACCAGGAGTTCCGGGGTTGGGAAAGCCGGCTGTCAGCCCGCCGTCCACGGTGAGCACCGAGCCGGTGACGAAGGCTGCGTCATCGCTCAGCAGAAACACGATGGCCTCGGCCACCTCCTCGGGAGTGCCGGCCCGGCCGAGTGGAATCGCCGGTGCGGATTCGCCGGTGCCGATCAGCCCGGGCAGCACACCGTTCACGCGCACCTGGTAGGGCGCCATCTCCAGCGCGAACGTCCGCACCAGCATGTTGAGCGCGCCGTGCGCGGTCGCCGTGCCGGCGGGGGCGGTCGTCCAGGCCATCGGCACCGTGAAGACCATGCTGCCGCCGGGGCCGGCGACCCGGGCCGTCGCCCAGGCGAACAGGTAGGCGCGCCGGGCGGCGGTCAGGGGCGCCTCGATCGACCGGACGGCATCCGCCGCGACGGTGGGCGGCGGCTCGAACGCGGCCAGGTCGGCCAGGTGGTCGAGCCGGCCCCGGGCGGCCAGCGCCGGCTCGGCGGCGATCCGCGCGGTGCTCGGATCGTCCTGGTCCCCGACGACGACCTCGATCCGCTCGTGCGCGTCACGAAGGCGGTCCAGTGCGGCCTGATCGCCCGGGTCGCCGACCAGGACGAGGCCCGCGGCAGCGCCGGCCAGCCGGCTGACGACGGCCGGCCCCGGGCCGTTCGCGGCACCGCGGACGATCGTCACCTTTCCGGGGGCGCTCACGACGCTGTTCCCGTCAGCACCGGGGAGGCGCCGTCGCGACCGGTGGCGCGCAGTCGCGGCTCGTGCTCCTCGTTCGGCACCGCGGACCAGTCGCTGTCCCGCCAGCCGGCGCTCTCGCCACCGTCGACCATGAGGGTCGCGCCGGTGACGTAGGACGCCCGGTCGCTGAGCAGGAACGACGTCACAGCCGCCACTTCGGTGGGCAGCCCGATGCGGTCCAACGGGATCCGGGAACGCTGCTTGCTCCACTTGGAGGCGTCGCGGGTCCATTCGTCGGTCGCCGCGGCACTGATCACGCCGGGAGCCACCACGTTGACCCGGATGCCCCGGGGGGCCAGCTCCGCCGCGAGCACCCGCGCGTACTGCAGGACCGCCGCCTTGGAGATGTTGTAGGCGGCGAACCGCTCGATCGCGCGCAACGCACAGGTGGAGGCGGTGCAGGTGATCGCGCCACCCGGTGCGGTCATCACGGCCGTGGCGGCGCGGCACAGCAGCTGCAACCCCACGACGTTGATGCCGAACATGCGGTCGTAGAAGGCCACCGTCTCCTCGAAGAGCGGACGCTCGGGGTAGATGCCCGCGTTGTTGACCAGGTAGTCGAGTCGACCGAAACCCTCGATGGCCTCCGCGACGGCGGCGGCGGCCGTGGCCGGCTCGGCGATGTCGCCGGCGGTGGTGCGCACGTCGTGACCGTCGTCCCGCAGCTCGTCGCCGAGCGCCTCGAGGGCGTCGCGATCCTGGGGTGCGGCCATCAGGACCAGGCGGGCGTCCTGACTGGCGAGGCGGCGGGCGATCGCCTCGCCCATGCCACGGCTTGCGCCGCTCACGACGGCGACTCTGCCGTCGAACGACCACGGTGTTTGCACAGACTCTCCTACGCGGACGACGGTGTGCTGTTCGGACTCCCGAAGAATATGCATAATCGACATCCCTGGCAATGGGCAGTCTGGGCAACGGTGCGACAGGCGTGGCGGAAGGAGTGTCGGATGAAGCTGGCGGGCAAGGTGGCCGTCGTGACGGGCGGCCGCGGCGGGATGGGCAGGGCGATCGTCGAGCGGTTCGTCCGCGAGGGGGCGACCGTGTACGCGGCCGATCTCGGTGCGCACGGGTCGCTGCGGGAGGACGCCGACGACGGGAGCCGCTTCCTCCGGCTGGACGTGGCCAGCGAGCCGGGCGTGCGTGCGGCGATCGACCGGGTTCGCGACGAGGCCGGCCGGCTCGACGTGCTGGTCAATGCGGCCGGTATCAAGGTCGAAGGCACCGCTGCGACAACGACTCTGGAGCAATGGGAGCGAAGTTTCGCGGTCAATGTGACCGGTACCTTCCTGCCGTCCAAGTACGCCCTGCCGTTGCTGCGGTCGGCGGTCGAGGCGGCCGGGGACGCGTCCATCGTCAACATCGGCTCGTACGACGGCTTCATCGCCGACCCCGGCCTGACCGCCTACTGCGCGACGAAGGGTGCCGTCCACGCCCTGACCAAGGCGATGGCCGCCGACCACGGCCCGGAGGGGATCCGGGTGAACGCGATCTGCCCCGGCTACATCTACACGCCGATGCTGGTGGGCTCCCGCGACGAGGAGCCGGAAGGTCTCACCCGGTGGCAGGAGGCGGTCCGGAACATCCATCCGCTACGCCGCTACGGGACTCCGGAGGACATCGCGAACCTGGTGACCTGGCTGGCCTCGGCGGAGGCGCGGTATGCGTCCGGACAATTGTGGGTGCTGGATGGGGGACTTTCCGGACAGGTCCAGCAATTACGGCTCTGACGAGCGATTGGCCATTGGAAACGCTTGGGTAACAGCACTTGTGCATCAATATCGACTGTGCATATCGTGCCCAGGGCTGGTGATGCAGGACACACCCCGCCGGGGACCTTATCCCGCCGGCGTCGGAAGGGGCACGCAGCCCGGGGGAGATCGACCGGAACCGATGGAGGAAGCCTTGCCAACCTCACCATCCGCCACCCACGTCCAGAGCTCCGCATGAGCGCGATCGTCGCCCGCCACACCTACAAGGTCTTCGGCAAGCGTCCGGAACAGGCGGTCGCCCGGCTGCGCGACGGCGCCACCCGCGAGGAACTGCGCAAGGCGGGTGTCACGGCCGCGGTCATCGACGCGTCCTTCGAGGTGGACGAGGGCGAGATCTATGTCGTGATGGGCCTTTCCGGCTCGGGCAAGTCGACTCTCATCCGCATGGTGAACGGGTTGTGGGAGCCCACCGCCGGCGAGCTGCAGGTGTACGGCGAGGACATCGCGAAGCTGAACCAGCGTGAACTGAGAACGGTGCGCCGGGAGAAGGTCTCCATGGTCTTCCAACACTTCGCTCTGTTTCCGCACCGGACGGTGGGCGAGAACGCCGCCTACGGCCTGGCGGTCAAGGGCGTCAATCGCAGCGAGCGGGAGCAGCGTGCCGAGGAGGCGCTGAAGATGGTCGGCCTGCAGGGGTGGGGCGGCTCGCTGCCGGGCCAGCTGTCCGGCGGGATGCGCCAGCGCGTGGGTCTGGCCCGAGCGCTCGCCGCCGGAACCAAGATCATGCTGATGGACGAGGCCTTCAGCGCCCTCGACCCGCTGATCCGGCGGGAGATGCAGGACCAACTTGTCGAACTGCAGCAACAGCTCGACAAGACCATCCTCTTCATCACCCACGACCTCAACGAGGCGATGCGACTCGGTGACCGGATCGCGATGATGCGCGACGGCCGGATCGTGCAGATCGGCACCGCCGAGCAGATTCTCAACGAGCCCGCCAACGACTATGTGGCGCAGTTCGTCGCCGATGTGGACCGCACCCGAGTACTCACCGCGGAGTCGGTGATGGAACCCCCGGTGGCGGTCGTCGGCTCCGACCAGGGGCCGCGAGTCGCGCACAAGCTCATGCGCGAGTACCAGTCTCCCCGGTTGTTCGTGGTGAATCGCGACAACACCGTTCGGGGCGCCGTGCGCGAGGAGACGATCGCGAAGGCGGTCGAACACGGCCAGGACACCCTCGACGGACTGATCGACGAGAACGTCGTCACCGTGCCGGCGGACACGTCCGTCTCGGACCTGTTCGCCTACTGCGCCGACAGTCCACAGGCGCTGGCCGTGGTCGATGCGGGCCGGCGGCTGATCGGGGTGGTGGCACGGGTGACCCTGCTGAGCGCGCTCGGCAAGATCTCCTCCGTCGAAGCCGGTGCCCATCCGAGACAGGACGATCCGGTCCCGTCCGGAGCTCTGAAAGGAGCCGCGACATGACAGGTCTGGTGATCATGGCCCTCCCGCGGATTCCGCTGGGTGACTGGATCAGCGATGGGTTCGACTGGATGACCGACAACATGGAGGGGTTCTTCACGGTGGTGAAGAACATCTTCCAGGCCGCGATCGACCTGCTCGACTACCTCCTGGTCACACCCAACCCGCTGGTGATGGTCGCGGTCTTCGCCATCCTGGCGTTGTTGGCCCGCGGCTGGCGTTTCGGCGTTGTCACTCTCGTGGGCATGCTGCTGATCATCTCGATGGATCAGTGGGTGCCGGCGATGCAGACGCTCAATCTGGTGCTGGTCGCCACGGTCGTGGCGGTGGTCATCGCCGTCCCGATCGGCATCCTCGCCGCCCGCAACGATCGCGCCAGTCAGATCGTGCGCCCGGTGATGGACCTGATGCAGACGATGCCCGCGTTCGTCTGGCTGGTGCCGGTGGTCACCCTGTTCGGCATCGGTTTCGTGCCGGGAGTCGTGGCGACGATCATCTTCGCCGTGCCGCCCGGCGTACGACTGACCGAGCTGGGGATCCGGCAGGTGGATTCCGAAGTGGTCGAGGCCGGTCACGCCTTCGGCGCCACCCCCCGCCAGATCCTGCGTGAGGTGCAGCTGCCGCTGGCGTTGCCGACCATCATGGCCGGCATCAACCAGGTGATCATGCTGGCGCTGTCGATGGCGGTCATCGCCGGCCTGGTCGGCGCGCAGGGCCTGGGTGGTCAGGTGACCTCGGCGATCGCGACGCTCAACATCTCGCTCGGCTTCGAGGCGGGCATCGCGGTGGTCATCCTGGCGATCTATCTCGACCGGTTGACCGGGGCCATCGGTCAACGTGACCCCAATAAGCCCGCTCGCGGGCCGCAGCGGGCGTGGGCGCGCCTTCGCGGAACGGTGTCCAGGGAAACGCTCACCGATGAGGATGGCAAGCCGTTCAATCCAGTGAAGGTCAACATACCGATCTGAGCAGCTTTGGGGGTGATATCTGACCTGGGACGGTGTCGGTGGGTCGGCATGGGTTGATTGCAAGGCACAACACAAGAGGAGTGGACGTGAATCAGTGTGGACAATGGCGTCGCCGGCTGCCGGTGATGCTCATCGCGTTGGCACTCGCCTTCGCGGCGGGCTGTGGCGGAGGCAGCGGTGGCGCCTCCACCAGCGAGGACAGCGGTGGTGACAAGACGATCACCATGGGCATCATCCCGTCGTGGACGGACAGTCTGTCCACCGCCTACCTCCTGAAGAACCAGCTGGAGGCCAAGGGCTACACCGTCGAGATCACCGAGCTGAGCGAGGCCGCGCCGCTGTACGCCGGCCTTGCCAAGGGTGATATCGACATCTACCCGTCGGCCTGGCCCGAGGTGACGCATAAGTCCTACATGGACAAATACGGGGATCAGCTCGAGGATCTGGACACGTACTACGACAACGCCAAACTGACGATGGCGGTGCCGGACTACGTGGACGTCAAGTCGATCGAGGAACTTCCAGCCAAGGCTTCCGAGTTCGACGGCAAGGTGATCGGCATCGAGCCGGGTGCGGGTCTCACCAAGGTCACCAAGGAGTCGGTGTTCCCGGCCTACGGCCTGGACAAGGACTTCACCCTCGTCGAGTCGTCGACCACGGCGATGCTGGCCGAGCTGAAGAAGTCGGTCAATGACAAGAAGCCGATCGTGGTGACCTTGTGGCGGCCGTTCTGGGCCAACAACGAGTTCCCGGTCCGCGACCTGGACGATCCGAAGGGCGCGCTCGGCGACCCGGAGAGCCTGCACGTTCTCGCCACGAAGGGTTTCTCCGAGGCCCAGCCCGAAGTCGCCAAGATGATCGGCAACTTCAAGCTGAGCGACGAGGAGTACGGGTCCCTGGAAGACACGATCGTCAACAAGTTCGACAAGGGCAAAGAGGGTGACGCCGTGGAGGCTTGGCTCAAGGAACACCCCGACTGGGCGGCCACTCTGAACAGCTGATCCGCGGGCTCGAGGCAGGATCGCCGGGGCCGGCGCAGGTGTGCACCTGTGCCGGCTCCGGATTCTGTCGCCGCAGACCCGAACTACGACGAAGGGCATGAACTGAATGAAGATTGCCGAGATTGCCGTCTACTCCCACCTGCTACCCGTCGTCGACACCTATCGGATGTCCGGCGGTCAGGTCTTCGAGCTCGATTCCACGCTGGTGCGGGTGACGACGGACGACGGTCTGGTCGGGTGGGGTGAGACCTGCCCGGTGGGGCCGACCTATCAGCCGCATCACGCGAGTGGTGCCCGGGCGGCGTTGTCGGAGATGGCGCCCGGACTTATCGGCTGCGATCCGACGCTGATCCTCAATCTCCATCGCCGGATGGATGGGCTTTTGGAAGGACATCGCTACGCGAAGGCCGCGATCGACATCGCCGCCTACGACCTGCTGGGCAAGAAGTTGGGGCTGCGGGTCGCGGACCTGCTGGGCGGGGCGGCGACGGAGCGGGTGCCGTCCTATTACGCGATCGGGGTCGCGGCTCCGGACGATGCCGCCGAGATCGCGGCCGACCGGGTGGCGCAGGGGTATCCGCGGCTGCAGGTCAAGATCGGGAATCGTCCGGTGGAGGTGGACATCGAGGCGGT
>JBDIAG010000089.1:0-10438 GCA_039812305.1 Actinomycetales bacterium
TCGGCGCCCAGGTCGGCCATCGCCCGCATGTACTCGCGCTCGGCCGGGGTGGCCCGGTCGTAGCGGGAGCCGAAGAAGCCCACCGCCAGCTCGGCCTCCGCCTCGGGGGCGGCCACGGCGACGTCGGCCGCGGTGATCGGGGAGGTCACCGCGCTGTCCCAGACCGCCTTGCCGTAGGCTTGGACGAAGTAGGGATAGCCGTCGGTCGCCCGGTAGAGCGTCGCCAGCGCCTCGGTCTCGAACTGCGCGCCTTCGTCCGCGGCCGGCGAGACCAGCGCCCGGTCGGCCTGGTCCCGGTCCAGCCGGTCGATCCGGACGTAGCGAAAGAGCCGTTCGCTGTACGACTTCGAGGCGGAGAGCACGGCGGGCAGGTGCGGCAGGCCGGCTCCGACGACGATCAGCGGCAAGCCCTGCTGGCCCAGTTCGTGGCAGGCCGCGCACAGCGCCGAGACGTCGTCGGGCATCAGATCCTGCATCTCGTCGATGAAGATCGCCACCCCCTTGCCGGCGGCCGCCGCCAGGCCCGCGACATCGGTGAAGAGCTCGACCAGGTCGATCTCGATGTCGCCGGAGTCGGCCCGGCCGACCGCGGCCGGCACCTCGATGCCCGGATGCCACCGGTCCCGCAGTCGCGGTGCCTTGCCCCGGGTGGCCGGGGTCTCCGGGCCGGCCTTGAGCGCGAACGCCTTGACCACGCCGAGCACCTCGTCGGCCTCGTCCTTGTTGCGCCCGGCCAGCTCCCGCACCGCCAGGTGCAGGGCTCCGGACAACGGCCGCCGCAGCTCGGTGTCGGGACGGGCCTCGAGCTTGCCGGTTCCCCAGCCGGCCCGGACGGCCTGGGACCGCAGCGTGTTCAGCAGCACGGTCTTGCCCACCCCGCGCAGCCCGGTCAGCACCAGCGACCGCTCCGGGCGGCCGCGCGAGATGCGTTCCAGCACGACGTCGAAGGCGTCCAGCTCCCGGTCCCGGCCGGCGAGCTCGGGCGGACGCTGGCCCGCACCGGGCGCGTAGGGATTACGGATCGGGTCCACGCGAGGACACTATCCGGCTGTCTACCTCAGACCGTAGATATCCCCAGACAGTGCCATCGCGTGTCGCGCCGCGCGGTGACCTACTCCTCGAGGTTGTCGATGTCGCGGAAGCCGGTCCGCTGGGCCCGCAGCGCCCGGTTCGCCAGCCAGGTGACGACCCACAGCACCAGGCCGATGGCGAGCAGTCCGCCGGCGATCTCGTACTGGATCCAGTCCTCGCGGTTGCGCGCCCACGGCCCGACCAGGAAGGCGCAGCTCACCGCCGCGATGATCGGGATGGCGGTCGGGGCCCGGAACGAGCCCTTCGGCGTCGGGTCGCGGCGCAGCACCAGGACGGTGATGTTCACGACCGAGAAGACGCACAGCAGGAGCAGTGCCGTCGTACCGCCGAGCGCCCCGACGATGCTGCTCTGACCGCTCTGGTTGACGTAGACGATCAGCCCGACGGCGAGCGCGGTGGTGAAGACGATCGCGGTCCACGGCGAGCGACGCCGGGGCAGGACGGCGCCCAGGGCCCGCGGCAGCACGTCCTGCTTCGCCATGCCGTAGACCAGGCGGCTGGCCATCAGCATGTTGATCAGGGCGGTGTTGACGACGGCGAACACGGTGAGGAACGGGAAGATCACATCCACCGGGATGCCGGGGGCGCCCACCCGGACCACGTCGAGCAGGATGCCGGCGTCGGGGTTCTTCGGGTTCGCGATATCACCGGGCGGGATCACCATGATCACGGTGATGGCGACCAGCATGTACAGGACCACGCAGATGCCGAGACCGGTGAGCATGATCCGGGGAAAGTCCCGCTGCGGGTTCTTGCATTCCTCCACGAGATTGACGGAGTCCTCGAAGCCGACCATCGCGAAGAACGCGATCGCGGTCGCCATCGTCACCGCGGCGAAGATGCTGCGGTCGTCCGCGGTCTCGAAGACGACGATCCGGCCCAGGTCGCCATGGCCCGCCGCGGCGGCGTACAGGCCGATCGCGATGATGATCGCCAGGGCGCCGATGGTGACGATCGTCAGGAGCACGTTGAACTTGACGCTCTCGCCGACGCCGCGCAGGTTGATCGCCGCCAGGGTGAGGATGATGACGACCGCCATGATCATCGAGGCGACCGGGCCGGTGGGCACTCCGTCGACGAACTGGCCGATGCCGATCAACAGGTTCTTGCCGACCAGGGTCGAGGACGTCGCCGCGCTGGTGATGCCGGAACAGGCCACCGCGAAGGCGACGATGAAGGTGACGAAGTGCAGGCCGAACGCCTTGTGCACGTACAGGGCGGCGCCGGCCGCCTGGGGATACTTGGTGACCAGCTCCAGGTAGGAGAACGCCGTCATCGTGGCGATGGCGAAGGCCACCAGGAATGGCAGCCAGGCCACTCCGCCGACCTGCCCGGCCACCCGGCCGGTGATCGCGAAGATGCCCGCACCGATGATGTCGCCGATGATCAGCAACAACAGCAGCTTGGGCCCGATGACTTTCTTGAGTTCGGTCTCATGACTTCCCGTCTCGACCGTGGTATCCGTCATCCGGATGCTCCTTCTCGCGCGCCAACAAGGGGGGTGCCGATCTGCCCAACCCTGCTGTGGCAGTGCAGCGCGCGCAACGTGAAACCGGTCTATCGATATGCAATCGATGCCCGGACAGGTCGCCCGGAGGCCGTCGCGAGGTGGCGCTGGTGCGTCCGCGGGCCATCGCATTCGGGCGTTAGCCACCGCATTCGGGCGTTAAATGAAGCCTATGGTGAATTCTCCGTGATAGCGTGCGGCCCGAACTGGTGACCGGGCCACTCGGAGGGCTGGCGGAACCGATGCCGATCGGCCGGCCACAGTGGGAAGGAGACGCGGTGTGCTGGACTTCTCCTCGTCCACGCCACCGGTCGCCAGCATCGTCATTCTGGGCTGGCAGCGCGCGCCGCTGCTGATGGACTGCCTGCGCGCCCTCGCCGACCACGCCACCGGCGTGCCCCACGAGGTGCTGCTCGTCCTGAACGAGCCCGCGCCGGAACTGGTCACCGAGCTCGAGAGTGGCGTCCGCGGAGTGACGGTCCTGACCTTCCGCACGAATCTCGGTTTCGGCCAGGCGACCAACGAGGGGGTCGCGCGGGCGCGCGGGGAGGTCGTCGTCCTCCTCAACGACGACGCGACGGTGCGGCCGCGATGGCTTGACGAGCTCGTCGGCACGTTCGACCGGCGACCGCGGGCGGGCATCGTCGGCAGCACCTTCCTCGCTCCGGACGGCGCCCTGCAGGAGGCGGGTGGCATCATCTGGCGCTCGGCGACGGCGGAGCGGGTGGGGGCCGGCGACCTGCCCGAGGACCACTGCTACGAGCGTCGCGTCGACTACTGCTCCGCCGCGTCCCTGGCGATCAGGAGGCAGGTCTGGGACGCGCTGGGCGGGTTCGACGACCGCTTCTATCCCGCCTACTACGAGGACGCCGATCTCTGCCTGCGGGCCGCCGAGCTCGGCTGGGAGACCTGGTACCAGCCGTTGTCGATCGTCTCCCACGTGCAGTCCCCCAGCACGACGGTCGACTTCCGCAACGTCATCGCCAGCCGGACGGGAACCCTCTTCCAGCAGCTGTGGACGGGGCGTCTGGAGGACCACGCCGACGCGGGCCCGCTGCCCGACGGGGTGTGGCAGGCCCTCGGGCGTCCGCACCGGGTGCTGGTCGTCGGCGACGACCCTCCGCTGTCGGCCAGGTATCCGCGTACGGCCGATCTGGTCGCTGCGCTGGCCGGGGAGCCGGGCCTGCACGTCAGCGTCGCCGGAGCCCACGCCCGGCTCACGCCGAGCGTCGAGACCTCGCGATTGGGCGTGCGGGTGATCGCCGATCTCGAGACCGTCCTGGCCGATCCCGCGGTCACCTTCGACACGGTCGTTCTCAGCGGTCCGGCCGCCGGCGACCGGCTCGATCAGATCCGGAACCGGCTGCCGTCCGCACGCCTGGTCTTCCACGCCGAGGCTCTCGGACACACCCGGCTCCGGGCCGCCGGCTCCGGCGTCGTCCGCCGGGGCTTCGGCGCGATGGTGATCGACCTGCGCGAGCCGGACGACGGCGCGGTGCCGGCCTTGCGCGACCGGGAGGCCGCCCTCGCGCGGGCCTGCGACCTGACCGTCTGCCTCAGCGACGACGACGCCGCCACGGTGGTTGCCCTGGGGGCGCGCAAGACGCTGGTCCTGCCGCCGCGTTTCGATCTTCCGGTCTCGCGGACCGAATTCGCCGAGCGGGACCACGTGGGCCTGATCGCCAGCTGGGAACCTGGGTTCGGGGCCGAGGCCGGGCTGGAGTGGTTCGCCCGCAACGTGCTGCCGCGGCTCAGCGCGCAGGCGCCGGGAATCCGCCTGCTCGTCGACAGTGCTCCGCCACCGGCGTCCGTCGCCTGGCTCGACGGTGGATCGATCGACTTCGTCGGCGACGTCGCCCTGCCGGAGTTCCTCGACCGGGTCCGGGTCGTCGTCTATCCGGGAACCGGGCCGCGGATCGACCTGGCGACGATCGCCGCCATTCCGGCCGGCGTCCCGGTGGTGGCGCGGCCGGCCAGCCTCGCCGGGCTCGACCGTCGACTCGCCGACGAGGCCTGGCAGGCCGAGGACCCAGAGGAGTTCGCCGACATCGTGTCCACCCTCGCCACCACCCGCAGGGCGTGGCAGCGCAGCCGCGTGGCCAGACTCGGCTACCACCCGACAACTCGGGCCGACTGGTCCGACGTGATCGCCCCGACGGCGGTCGGCGGCCGGGAGAACTGACGCACGCCGGCGAATCTGCCGAGCGCTGCGCACCATCGGGGAGTCCGCGAGGCGGCGTCAGACGTCGCGCCCCGATCTGGCGGGTCTGGGTGACGGGAATCGCCAGAGCGTCCTGCCGAGCGCCTCGTACCCTGCCAGACGGGGCGTATTTCACGCACCTGGCAGGACGGAACCGGTTGGCGGGACAGATTCACGTCACGAGTAAAGTATTCCCCACTCTAGGGGGAATAGTAGACTTCCCGATACAGGGCGATCATTCGCCACCCCAGGGCCTTGGGAGCTGGCGGGGCGACCTCGGGGTAGGGGTCGCGCCCCGCGTCTCGTGTTCGATGTCACCCGTTTCGTCGGAGCCTAGCCCCGGTCATCGGCGCGCCGTACGCGACAAACCGCCTCTTACCTGACACATTGTTCAAGTCAATAGTCTTACGTTAGTTCCGGCATCCCACTCAAGTCGCTAGTCTCTGTGCCAGTCGAACAGGGAGGGCTCACACATGACGACTCACGCGAATCTCCGAGTCGCGGTCGCGGCGGACGCCGTCGACGTGCCCGACGCCCGCGAACTGGCCGAGGAGATCGACGGGCTCCACCGACGTCTCGCCGAGGGTAGCGCCCGCGAACGACTGCTGGAGCTGGAGTTGTCCGCCGCGCGGCGCGACCGCGAGGTGGCGGCCGCGCACAACGAGTCGCTCACCCACCGGGTCGCCGAACTGCGCCGGGAGGTCGACTGGCTCAAGGAGCAGCTGGAGCGGAGCGCGGCCCTGCTCACCGAGCAGCACGCGCTGATCGCCGAGGCCGAGCAGGCGAAGGACTGCGCGGTCAGGGAGTTGCTGGCGGAGCGCTCCCGGCTCTCCTACGAGGCCACCGGTGCGCTGCTCGATCTCGTCAGCAGCCACCGGCGCGCGTTCGGCATCGTGGCCCGGGCGGCGCGTTCGCTCCGCTCCTCCGCCGGGCGTTCCGCCGCCGGACGGCTGCCTGCTTCTAGCTGACTATAGAGAATTCCCAAGACATCGCCAGAAGGCCGGAGAGGCCCCCGCGGCCCGACGCCGGCAGCGCGTCGTGGCGGTCGCCCTCACGGGATGGTCCAATGAGGGCATGCGGAGAACGGCCATCCTCGGGCTCGTCGGTGCAGGGCTGCTCATCGCCGGCTGCAGTTCGGCGGGAGACTCGCCCTCGGCCACCTTGTCCCCGTCGACCGGCGCCACCACCACCGAGAGTCCGTCGCCATCCGCGACCCCGCCCACGGGTTCGCCCGCACCCCCGTTGACCGCCGATCTCACCGTGACCGTCCGTCCGACCGGCACCGGCGCCGGGGAGACCCACACCCTGCGCTGCAATCCCAACGGCGGCGACCATCCTCGCGTCGACGCGGCGTGCGCCCAGATCGACCATGTCGGCCAGAGCATCTTCGCCCCGCCCGGCGAGGGCACGATGTGCACGCAGCAGTACGGCGGCCCGCAGACGGCCACGGTCACCGGCACACTCGGCGGCAGCGAGATCGACGCACAGTTCAGCCTGGTCGACGGGTGCCAGATCAGTCGCTGGGAGTCCCTCTCGGAACTCCTCGGGCCGATCGGGAACTAGGGTGCGGCGTCGCTGGTGAGGGCGGGCCATCGGTGAGTGCGGAGACGTGTGCCGCCCGCTATCGGCATCCTTGGTGAGTGGTCACGGTCCGGGACGTCTGCGTGGGGTCGCGGTCGGTGTCGAATGGTCGCGTTCGTGCGTCTGCCAGGTGACCTGTGGGTGTCTACCGTTGCCGCTCGTCGTTGCGGGGTGTGGCTGGCGGCGCCGATCGCCAGCGCCTGTCGGGCACATGACGGGCGTTCGCCGGGCAGGGCGGGTGCCGGGCAGGGCGGGTGCCAGGCAGGACGGGTACCAGGCAGGACGGGTACCAGGCAGGACGGGTACCAGGCAGGACGGGTACCAGGCAGGACGGGTACCGGGCAGCCGGCTGAGGGCCGGGACATCCAGAACGAGGCCGAGCATCCGGTTCACAGCCGGGCATCCGGTTAACAGCCGGGCATCCGGCGATGTCCGGCCGTTGAACCGTTATCTGGATGCCGGGCGCTTTATCTGGATGCCGGGCGCTTATCCGGCTTGCCAGGCGCCCTATCCGGCTGCCGGGCAGCTATCCGGCTGCACCAGTCATCGACCTGCCGCACCGCTCGTGCCCCCGGGCATCACGATGCCGCATCGGCGAGTTCGTCACCGTCGCCGCACTATCCGCTAGTGTCGCGCGCCGGAATTCGGCGAATAGTTCCGTTCGTCCAGCGTGCCACGGCGAACGACGAAGCCCAGAGCGGAACCATGGGCCAGGAGGACACCGCCACGAGCGTGCGTGTGGACGAACGGAATCATCGCTCGAATTTCTGGCGCGGGAACCAGGGCCGCCTAGCGCAGCAGCCGCGACATCCGCCGGTCCGCCAGCGGCTTGCCACCGGTCTGGCAGGTGGCGCAGTACTGCAGCGAGGAGTCCGCGAAGGACACCTCGCGCACGACGTCCCCGCAGACCGGGCATTTCTGACCGGTGCGGCCGTGCACGGCCATCCCGGCGCGCTTGGCGTCCTTGAGCTCGGCGGCCGGCTTGCCCGCCGCCGCCTCGACGGCCGAGGTCAGAACGGTCCGCAGCGCCTGGTAGAGGCGAGTCTGCTGTTCGGCGTCCAGCCGCCCGGCGATCGCGAACGGCGAGAGCTTCGCCGCGTGCAGGATCTCGTCGGAGTAGGCGTTGCCCACCCCCGCCAGGGTGCTCTGGTCCCGCAGCACCCCCTTGATCTGCTTGTTCACCCCGCTGAGCAGCGCCGTGAACGCCGCCTGGTCGAACGAGGGATCCAGCGGGTCGGGCCCCAGCGTGGCGATCCGCTCGACCTCCCTCACGTCCCGGACGATGTGGACGGCCAGCTTCTTACGAGTGCCCGCCTCGGTGAGGTCGAAACCCGGCAGCCGCCCGGCCACCGGCTTGTCGGTGCGGGCGCCGTCCAGCCTGACCCGCAAGGCGATCGGGCTCTTCCCCGGCCGCGCCGGAGCCGGCGCCAGCCCGTCCGACCAGCGCAGCCAGCCGGCCCGGGCCAGGTGGAAGGCCAGGTACAGACCGTCGCACTCCAGGACGATCCACTTGCCGTACCTCTCCACGCCGGTGACCTGCAGACCCTGCAGCGCCTGGGGTGGCGGGTCGTACGTCTTCAGCACGGTGATCGAGGCGACCTCGACGGCAGCCACCACCGATCCGACCGCGCGGCTGCGCAGAAACTCCACCAGGCCGGCGACCTCGGGCAGCTCAGGCATCCCGCCTCCTCATCTGACCAGCATGGTTCGCCTGGCCAGATCCACCGCGCCCCAGACCGGCTCCCGGTGCAGCACCCGCACATCGCCGATCCCGGCCTCGGCCAGCCTGGCCCGTACCCCGTCGCTGGCCTCGACCACGTTGGTCACGAATCCTCCCGCCAGCACGACCGGACCGGTCACGCCGGTGCGCCGGCAGGCTCGCAGCACCTCCGCCGAGGCCGCCTCGACGACCCCCTCCAGCACCCGCCTGGCCACCGGGCAGCCGGCCCGCACCGCGGCCATCACCGCCGGGGTGTACGCGGCCCATTCGCCCGATCCGGGCCGGGAGTAGACCTGGCCGATCAGCTCCACCGGCTCGGCCACCCCGACCGCCTCCAGCAGATGCTGGGTCAGGACGCTGCGCGGGCGGGCCTCGTCCTCCTCGGACAGGGCCTGGCGGATCGCCTCCCGCACCAGGCCGTATCCGCTGCCCTCGTCGCCCAGCAGCCAGCCCCACCCGCCGGACCGTGCCGTCAGGCCGTCCGGCGACAGCGCCCACGCCGCCGACCCGGTGCCGAAGATCAGCACGCAGCCGTGCTCGAGCTCGCCGGCCGCGAGCAACAGCCGGGTGTCGTGGACGACCACCACCGCCTCCGCGGTGGGAAACCGCTGCGCGAGGAGCCCACGCAGTTCGTCCTCGAGCTCGGGTGTGTCGATCCCGGCCGACCCGGCGGCCACCACCCGCACCAGCCCGGCGACCTCGCCCATCGCGCTCACCAGGTCGTCCAATGCCCGCCCCGCACCCTGCACCCCGACCGACTGGATGCTGGCGGTGCCGACCTGCAGGTCGGCCAGCACGTCGGTGCCGTCCGCCGCGATGGCGACGGCTCTGGTCTTGGTGCCGCCGATGTCGATCCCGAGCACCACCGATCCCGCACCGTCCGCTTGCCCGGCCACCCTGCCTCCCTGTTGCTGCGCCGATCCCCGCAGGACCAATCCAACCCCAAGACCGGCCGCCACGGCCTACCGTGGCAGGCGTGAATTGGGACTGGCGCGACAAACTCACTAGCCACGGCACCGACCCCGACCCACGCTTCACGCTCGCCAACGAGCGCACCTTCCTCGCCTGGATCCGCACCAGTCTGGCGCTGACGGCCGGCGGCATCGCCCTGGAGGCCTTCAGCGGTCCCACCTTCACCCCGACGGTCCGGCTGGTGCTGTCGGTGTCGCTGCTCGTGCTGGGCACGATCCTGGCGATCGGCGCCTTCCTGCGCTGGTACCTCAGCGAGCGGCTGATGCGGGTCGGGCGGGCGCTGGAGTTCCCGCTGATCGCCCCGCTGCTGGCCGGCAGCGTCGGCCTGGCGGGCCTGATCATGGTGATCGTGCTCGTCGTCACCCGGAAGTGACGTCGCGATGACCTCGCCTTCGGTCCGCGATCCGGGTCTGCAGCCCGAACGTACGGCGATCGCCTGGACGCGCACCTGCCTCGCGCTGATGGTGGTCGGGCTGATCGGCACCAGGCTGCACTCCGGGGTGGCACCGGTGGTGGTGTCGCTGATCGGGTTCCTGATGGCGGCCGGCCTGATGTTCGCCTCGGCCCGCCGGGCCCGTCGGACCGAGCAACAACTCCTGACCGAGCGAGTGCCGCCGGCGCAGGGTCTCGTCCTCACCATGACGGTGCTGGTCACTCTGCTCAACGTGGCGTCGATCGTGATGGCGATCGTCGCCTTCCACACCGGCTACTCCCGCTGAGAGCCCGCCGCCAGCCCGAGACGTTCCAGCACCCAGGCGTACTCGAAGGACCGGTCCCGCCAGGCCCGGTAACGGCCGCTGCCGCCGCCGTGGCCGCCGTCCAGCTCGGTGCGCAGCAGATAGGGCCCGCCCTTCGGGGCGCGCTCGCGCAACCGGGCGATCCACTTGGCCGGCTCGACATAGCGGACCCGGGTGTCGTTGAGGCTGGTGGTCGCCAGCACCGGCGGGTAGTCACGCTCCGCCACCTGCTCGTACGGGGAGTAGCCCTTGATGTAGGCGTAGACGCCGGCGTCCGCGATCGGGTCGCCCCACTCCTCCCGCTCCACCACGGTCAGCGGCAGGGACGGGTCGAGCATCGTGGTCAGCGGATCGACGAAGGGCACCTCGGCCAGCACCCCGCAGAACAGTTCGGGACGAAGGTTGAGCGCCGCTCCCACCAGCAGTCCGCCCGCGCTGCCGCCGGCGGCCTCGATCCGCGCCGGATCCGCCCAGCCGGTGGCGAGGAGATGGTCGGCACACGCCACGAAGTCGGTGAAGGTGGTCGCCTTCCGGTCGAGACGACCCTGTTCGTACCAGGCCCGGCCGAGCTCACCGCCGCCCCGCACATGCGCCACCGCGAAGACCGCGCCACGCTCCAGCAGACTCAG
>JBDIAG010000090.1:0-10269 GCA_039812305.1 Actinomycetales bacterium
TCGGCCTTGCCGGCGGCGATGTACTCAGCGGCACGTCCGAGGGACGCCGTGAGGCCGGCGCCATGCAGCGTCATCTCGGAGGTGAACGTGAGCGGCATCTGCATGTACGAGGCGAAGATGTTGCTCCACTGCGAGCGCTTGTCCGCCCACGGGGAGCGGCCGGTGAGGATCGCCCCGACCTGGTTCTTGGCGATGCCGGCGTCTTTCAGCGCCTTGACTGTTGCCTCGGCGGCCAGTTGGAGAGGGTCCTTGCGATTCTCACGGTTCGCATAGGCGTCACCCATCCCGACGATCGCCGCAACCGGACGACGTGACATGGCTAGCTCTTCTTCTTGCGCTCGACCTCGGTCGGGATCGACGCGGCGACGAGCGCCTCCACGTCCTCCCGCTTGCGCAGCATCAGCAGGGACCACTCGCTTTGCTGCACGACGATGCCGTCCTGGTTGAGCGCCTTGATCAGCAGGGTGATGACGCCGTACTTGTCGTCCTTCTCGCGCTTCTTGATCACTTCGGCCGAGGCGTACAAGGTGTCGCCGATGAAGACGGTGGCGAGGTAGCGAAGATTGTCGATGCCGTAGTTCGCCTGGATCGGCGGGCCGAAGGAGATGAGACCGGTGACGATCGAGTACGTCAGCGAACCCTGCACGAGGCGCTGCTTGAACCGGGTCTGCTCGGCGTACTTGACGTTCGAGTGGATCTCGATCCAGTTGCCGGTGAGGGCGCAGTAGTTCACCACGTCGGTCTCGGTGACCGTGCGTCCACCGGAACGGAAGACGTGGCCGACCTCGATCTCGTCCAGGGGCATGTCGATGCGATTGTCGATCAGAGGCATGGTTGCTCCTTTGCGTGCTGGTTGTCGATGTCTCAGGCGTTGGTCAGGCGCATCGTCTTGGCGATGACCGTGCGCTGGATCTGCGAGGTGCCGCCGCCGATGGTCGACTGGATGCTCTCGCGCAGGTAGCGCTCCATATCGGCCTCGGGAAGGTTGGCGAAACCGCCGAGGATCTGCATGCCGTCCAGGGCGCACTGCTTCAGCGTCTCCGAGCCGTACAGCTTGGCCATGGACGTCTCGCGCGCGGCCGGAGCCCCGGTCGCCTTGATCGCCGCGGCGCGGTAGACAAGCAGACGAGCGGCGTCGACCCGGGTCTGGTTGTCGGCGAGCATGTGCTTGAGCACCTGGAAGTTGAAGATCGCCGTGCCGAACTGCTTGCGCTGGTGGGCGTAGCGGAGGGCGTTGCTCACGGCCTCCTGTGCGTTGCCCACGTAGGCGCCGGCGACGGCACAGCGCTCGAGTTCGAGGTGGTTCAGGATGATCTCGTGGCCCTGGCCGATCTCGCCGAGGATCGCGTCACCGGGGACCACGACGTCGTCGAGGAAGATCTCGGTGGTACCGGTGGCGTGGCGCGAGAGCGTGGGGAGCTTGTTGATGACCATCCCCGGGGTGTCTGCCGGAATGAGCAGCATCGTGAGACCGCCGTGCTTGTCGTTCTGGTCGGTGCGCACGAGCATCGCGATGATCGTGTTGTCGGCCTTGGCACCCGAGCAGAACATCTTCGCGCCGTTGATGACCCAGTCGCCGTTCTCGTTCTTGCGCGCGTGGGTCTTGGTCGCGAACACGTCCGAGCCGGCGTCGGGCTCGGTCATCGACACCGAGAAGCGGATGTCGCCGTCGATGAAGGGCTTGACGTACTTGTCCTTCTGCTCCTGGGTGCCGAACTTGATGATGTTCATCGCGGTGAAGGTGGGGACCAGCACCGAGCAGGCGAAGTCGAAGCCGTACTTGCCCAGGCCTTCGGCCATGAGGGTGTAGTCGAAGATGTCGCCGCCGGCGCCGCCCTCCTCCTCCGGAATGAGGATGCCCAGCCAGCCCTGCTCGGCGATCTTCGCATACGCCTCGTACGGGTACTGACGTTCCTGGTCGCACTTGCGGACGTATTCGACCGTGACGACCTTGTCCATGAAGTCGTTGACGGTCTGCAGCCAGTCCGATTGCTCTTCGGTGAGGAAGTTCGCCATGAGTCTTTCTCCATATCGGTGGTTGAGTGACACGCTCTCCGGGTGCGGCGTGCCGTCGATGGAACGAGTGGACAGGGGTTGCCGGAATCGACCGGCGGATGGTTCAGACCCGTTCGACCAGCGCCACTTTGACGTGATCGGGTCGCTTTAACGTGAACTCGGGCAGCAACTCGACGTAGATCTTCACGTTGAGCGCCGAACGCACCCGGTTCTCGATGCCCTCCCGCAGCGCCGTGCGTTCCTCCTCGCTCAGGTCGTCGCGCGCTTCGACGACGACGTTCAGCGGCTTCTGCGTGGAGTGCCCCTGGAAGTCGGCGCGGATCCGCATCTCGCCGTTGGTCGCGGGCTGGAACTCCGAGACGAGCTGCTTGACGGCCGAGGGGAACAGGTTGATGCCCCGGACGATCAGCATGTCGTCGGTACGGCCGACACAACGGATCTTGATTCCGGTGCGCCCGCACTCGCAGTCCGTACCGGTGACCACCACGTGGTCGCGCGAACGGAAGCGGAAGAGCGGCGAGGCCTGACGACGAAGTGCGGTGTAGACCAGCTCGCCCTCGACGCCCTCGCCGGCCTGGAGCACCTCACCCGTCTCCGGGTCGATGATCTCGGCCACGATCAGGTCGGGAGAGTGGTAGTGCATTCCGGTCTGGGCCTCGCACTCACCCCAGTAGATGCAGCCGAAGTCGGTGCCGCCCAGCATCTCTCGTGAGCTCGCGCCCCAGAGTGACTCGATCTTGTCCCGCACGGCGGGCAGGCCCCCACCCGGCTCACCGCCCACGCTGATCGCCCGCACCCCGAGCTCGGTGGCGGGAACTCCGACGATGTCCGGAGCCTGTTCGGCGAGATAGGCCATGAAATTCGGTGTGCCGACCAGCAGCTGGGGGCGCTGATCGTGCTGCACCCGCAGCAGCCGGTCGGCGCCCGCCTCGGCGCCGATCGGGATGTCGACGATGCCCATGTAGCTGACCGCCTGCCAGATCGGCAGCCCGCCGACGAAGCCCTTGCTCATGCCCAGCGTGTGCAGCATCCAGTCGCCTGGGCGGAAGCCGTTGGCGTAGAGGCCGCGGGCCGACATCTCGCTCCACGTGGTGATGTCGCTCCTGGTGAGGCCGACGTAGGAGGGGCTGCCGGTGGTGCCGGACGACGCCTGGATCTGGACGAGGTCGGCGCGATCGGCTGCGCCGTGGCGGCCGAGCGGAGGGCGCGAGGCCAGGCTCTCGCGCAGCTCGTACTTCTCGGTGAACGGCAGCCCGTCGAGGTCGGCGACTGTCCTGATCTTGCTGACGTCAACCCCGTGCTCGGCGAACTTCTCCTGGTAGAACTCGCTCTTGCGGGCGAGATAGGCGACCTGCTCCCGAAGCCGCTCGTCCTGGATCCGCCGCTGCTCGGCAGCCGGCAGGGTCTCCACTTCGCTCCAGATGCGCTCCGAATAGGGGGCTACCATGCTCAAACTCCTTCGTTCGTAGCTCCAGGCCCACATCCCCGGCCGGCTCAACCGAGACGGTCGACTCCACCGCGACGTCGAGCCTGCATTTACACTAAACTAAATATATTATGTATGCAAGGCCTGGGCCGATCTCTCTTCCACCCCGACTCGGCCCTGCCTGCCGCCGGCCGGTCCCGCCCGCGATCCGCGTCAGGACCGGCGCAGGCTGTCCACGTGCGAGGGCGACGTCTCCAGCCACACGCCCTTCACCTGGGTGAAATCGAGAATGGCCTGGAGTCCGTTCTCACGCCCGACGCCACTGTTCTTGTAGCCACCGAAGGGAACGTGCGGACCGAGCCCCCGGTAGTTGTTGACGTACACCGAGCCCGCCTGGAGACCGGCCGCCATCCGGTGTGCGCGCGACAGGTCGTTCGTCCACACCCCGGCAGCGAGACCGAAGGTGGTGTCGTTGGCGATCGTCAGCGCCTCGTCCTCGTCGTCGAACGGGATCACGGCCATCACCGGCCCGAACACCTCCTCGCGCGCGAGCTCGGAGTGGTTGTCGACGTCGGCGAAGATGGTCGGCAGGAAGAACAGTCCGTCCCGGTCGGCGCGACCGCCTCCGGAGACCAGGCGGGCACCGTCGCGTTCCGCCCTGGAGACCAGATACTCGATCCGCTTCATCTGTGCGGCGTTCGCCACCGGCCCGATCTCGGCTGTCGGATCGTCGGGTCCCGCGACGACCATCGAGTCGACGCGCTCCTTGAGCCGGCCGATCATCTCCTGATAGACGCTGCGCTGCACGAGAACTCGGGATCCGCCGATGCAGCTCTGCCCGGTGAGGGTGAGGATGCCGGCCAGGACGCCCATCGTGGCGGCATCGAGATCGGCGTCGGCGAAGACGATGTTCGGCGACTTCCCGCCGAGCTCGAGCGTGACGCCCTTCAGATGCTGGCCGGCGGCCACCGCGACCCGGCGGCCGCCCTCGACGCTGCCGGTGAAGGTGACGTGCTCGACCAGCGGATGGGAGACGAGAGCCGCTCCGGCGCCCGGGCCGTCGCCGGTGACGACGTTGACGACACCGGCCGGAATCCCAGCCTCGATGCACAGCCTCGCGAACTCCAGCGTCGAGGCCGACGACAGCTCGCTCGGCTTGAGCACGATGGCGTTGCCCGCGGCCAGCGCCGGGGCGAGCTTCAGCCCGGTCAGCAGCAACGGGGCGTTCCACGCGGTGATCGCCGCGATCACGCCGAGCGGCTCCCGCAGTGTGTAGAGAAACATGGTCGGACTCGCGTCGGGGATCGTCTCGCCGTGGATCTTGTCAGTGAGACCAGCGAAGTAGCGGTACCAGCGAGCGATGTTCCGGATCTGGCCGACGGCCTGGTGCGGCAGCCGCCCGGTATCGGACGTGTCGAGCTCCGCCAGCCCGGTCGACCGCTCGATGAGCAGTCGGGACAACGTCAGCAGACATTCGGAGCGGAGCACATGGTCGCTGCGCCAGCCTCCGGACGAGGCGGCGTGCGCCGAGACGACGGCGGCGTCCACGTCCTCCGTCGTCGCGTCGACGATGGTGTACGAGACGGTCTCGGTCACCGGGCTGTAGACGTCGATGCGGGCCTCACCCGTCGAGGGCTGCCAGCTGCCGTCGATCCACAGGTCGTAGGCGTGCGGGTTGGTCATGAGCGCGTCCCTTCCGGTCGTTGCCGGTGCAGCTCACTCCCGGCTGCACCTCGTGCCTCTCCAGAGCATTGATGCGGCTCCACGACCGGTTCGACCGTCGAGTGGCTACCGCTCTTCCAGCCATCTCCGGTACTCCGCGTCGTCGGCACCGATCTCTCCCGACGCCCGCACTGCCGGAGGCCGCTCACCGTCGAACGACAAGGGGATCCCGACCAGATCCGGCCCCTCCTCCTCGAGCTTGCCGAGGATGCCGAGTGCCGCCGTCTGAGGGTCGGCGACGATCTCGTCGACGGTCTGCACGGGCGCACAGGGGATGCCGCATCGCCCGAGAATCTCGATCCAATGCGAGCGGGGGTGGGTCGCCAGCACCGAGCCGATGAGACCGTCGATCGCGTCGCGGTTCGCCAGGCGGCCGTTGTTCGAGGCGAATCGCTCGTCGGTCGCCCATTCCGGGTGGCCGAGGGCATCGCACAGGCCCGCGAACAGCTTGTCGTTGGCACAACCGAGGGCCAGATCACCGTCCGAGGTGCGATAGGCACGGTGCGGCACGATGAAGGCCGCCCCCGAGCCGAAGCGTCCACCGAGATCGCCGTCGGTGTTGTAGTTCGCGATGCCGACCGTCATCCAGGCGATGGCCGTCTCGAGCAGCGAGGCGTTGACGACGGCGCCCCGGCCGGTCCGGTCGCGACGCAGGAGCGCGGCCAGGATGCCGATCACCGACCACATGCCCGACCCGAAATCCACGATCGAGACTCCGGCCCGCACCGGTTCCCGACCGCTCTCACCGGTGAAGCTCATGATGCCCGCATAGGCCTGCATCAGCGGGTCGTAGCCCGGCAGCGTGTTCTTCGCGCCCTGGTGGCCGAAGGCGCCGACCTCGCAATAGACGAGACCGGGACTGAGTTTCTGCAGGCTTTCTCCGTCCAGGCCGTACTTGGCCGCCGACCCGGGACGGAGGTTGTGGATGAAAACGTCGGCGCGAGCACCGATGAACGTGCGAAATGCCTCGAGCTGGCGGGGGTCCTTGATGTCGACGCCGACGAGCTTCTTGCCGCGATTCAGCGCGCGGAACGACGCGCCGCTCCCCTGCCACATGCTCGGCCCCCACCCCCGGGAGGAGTCGCCCTCCGGTCGCTCCGCCTTCCAGACCTCGGCGCCCAGTTCGGCGAGTGCCTTCCCGGCGAACGGGGCAGACGCGCTGTCGCCCAACTCGACGACCACGATTCCTTGTAGCGGTAGATCAACCATGTGTGACTCCTCGTGCTCCTCCCAGGCGGGGAAAGGTGACTCAGGCGAGCGGAACGTCGACCGTCGTCGCGATGATCTGCCCCTCCCGGGCGTTCCTGCGTGCTTCCGGGTCGAAATCGGGTGCCACGCTGATGAAGAGGGTGCGCCCATCCACCCCGCCGAGTGCGGCGGCGAACACCCCGATGTCCGGCGCGACCTCCTCGAGGATGCCTCGCTGCGGGTGCACCCTCAGTACCCGGCCGTGCGTGAAGTCGGCCACCCAGGCCGCGCCCTCGGCGTCGACGTCCGACATGCCGTCCGCGGCGACCACCATCTCGCCGAGAGCCGCGAACGTATCCGTCGTCGAGGCGGGCTCACCGTACTTCGCCCAGATCCGCTGGTTCGCCAGGGAACCGTCCGGCTGGAGGTCGAACGCGGTCGTGCGGTTGGCGAATGACTCACCCACCAGGAGCACGTTGTCGGCGGTGATCGTCATTCCGTTGGGGAAGTAGAGGCCATCGCCCGCGGCGGACACGGTGCCGTCCGGATCGACACGCGCCAACTGAGTCGGTGCGACCGACGCGCCCCCGAAGAGATCGAAGCCGAAATGGCCCACGAAGGAGCGTCCGGTGGCATCCACCACCAGGTCATTCGCCCACCCGGAGACGTAGCCGGTCAGATCCGCGTGCACCGCGAGGCTCCCGTCCTCCTCGCGTCGCAGCAGCTTGTGCTGCAGCATGCTGACCACGAGCAGACGACCGTCCGGCAACCAGCCGAGACCGGACGGCGTGTCGTCGGACAGCTCCGCCTCGAGTCGCAGGTCGGTCCCGTCCTCGCGAACCGACTGCACCCGTTGCGTATACAGATCCGAGAAGAAGAGCCGCCCGTCCCGCCAGCGGGGAGCCTCGGTGTACGTCTGGCCATCTACCACGGTTCGGAACTCTCGCGTCATGATGCCACTCCCGGAGCTGAATCGACGTTGATTGCTGACGCCTGTGCGCTGACCTCAGCGTAGATGACGTAAAAAATATTATCTACTATCTGCTCCGAAATTGTTGGTCTCGCGGCGGACGGACTCGGTGTCCTCGCCCAGGTCGGGCACCCGCGGGTTGGAGGTCGACACCCAGGAACCGCCGACGAAGGGGGGCTTCAGTGCCGGGACCTCGGCCCCGTGGACCGCCGCCGTCTGCCACCGATCGCGGTCGGCGAGCTGCGCATGCCGGGAGAGCTCGATGGTGTTGTTCAGCCGGGCGTTGCCGAGCTGGGCCCGGTCGGCCTTGTCCTGGAGCTCGGCGAGCGTGTGCCGGGAGGTCCAGGCTCCGATGTGCTCGTCGAGCTCGTGCCGGTTCCGGATCCGCACGGCATTCGTGGCGAACCGCGGATCGGCGGCGAACCCCGGATCCGCCATCATGTCGTCGCCGGTCAGCTTGGCCCACTCGCGCTCCGACGTCGCGCCGAGCACGATCGTCTGCCCGTCGCTCGTCGGGTACGCGCCGTACGGCGCGAGCATGGGTGTGCCCATCGGCACCGGATCGGGTTGCACGCCGGTGTGGATCACCTGATTCAGCGCGAAGCCGCTCATCTCCGAAGCGACGTCGAACATGGCCAGCGGAATGTAGGCCCCCTCCCCCGTGCGGGTACGGGCGAAGAGCGCGGTCGTGATCGCGGCGAAGGCGTAGAGCGCCGTCCCGATGTCGACCGTCGGCACACCGGGTTTCACCGGGAAGCCCGGCGCGCCGGTCAGCGAACAGATGCCGCTCTCGGCCTGCACCAGCAGGTCGTAAGCGCGACGATGCGACAGCGGCCCGCCGGCGCCGAACCCGGAGATGTCCACGACGATCAGGGCGGGCAGCCTCTCCCGCAACCTCTCGGGGTCGTAGCCGAGGCGCGCCAGCGCTCCGGGCGCCATGTTCGTCAGGAAGACATCGGCCCCGGTCAGCAACCGGTCGAAGACCGCCCGGTCCCGCTCGTCCTTCAAGTTGAGCCGGACTGACTCCTTGCCCCGGTTGAGCCATACGAAATGAGCGGACATCCCCTTGACGCTGGCGTCGTAGCTGCGGGTTCCGTCACCGCCGGCCGACTCCACCTTGACCACCCGGGCACCGAGCTCGGCCAGGTGCCGGGTCGCGAGCGGACCGGAGATGGCCTGCTCGATCGACACGACCGTGATGCCGTCGAGAGGGCCGCCGGGGCGTGCTGTCTCGTCGCTCATCCGAACTCCGGCTTCCTCTTCTCGCGGAACGACGCCACACCCTCGATGATGTCCGGGCCGCCGAAGCCGAGGAACTCGTAGGCCAGCGAGGCGTCGAAGATCGGAAAGGCCTGCCGGTACCAGTTGTTCAGCGCGTGCTTCGTCGCCCAGATGCCGTCCCTGGAACCTCTGGCCAGCCGCTCGGCGACCTCTCGGGCGGTCTGTTGCACAACCTCATCGTCAACGGCCTTGGAAACCATCCCGATCCGCTCGGCTTCTTCCCCCGTCATCACCTCGTTGAGCAGCAGGTGGTACTTCACCTTCGCCATGGACGCGAGCATCGGCCAGGCGATCGCCGCGTGATCGCCGGCGGCGATACCGAGCCGGACATGACCGTCGATGATGCGGGCGGTCCGCCCGGCGATCGAGATGTCGGCGAGCATGGCGGTGGCGAGGCCCGCGCCCGATGCCGGGCCGTTGATGGCGGCGACGATCGGGACCGGGCACTCGATGATGTTGCGCACCAGATCGCGTGCCTCGCGCATCACTCGCGAACGGGCCGCGTAGTCCTCGATTCCTTCCTGGACGACATCGAAACTGCCACCCGCCGAGTACACCTCCTCCCCCTCACCGCGGATGATCGCCGCACGAGCCGCGTCGTCCCGCGCGATGTCGACCCAGATGTCGACGAGTTCCCGGTGGGCTCGGGCGCCGATCGCGTGCAGCGATGGGCCCACCAGGTAGATCGTGATGATGCCCTCGTCGTCCGGGCCTTCCACCCGGAGACCGGTGTAATTGTCATAGCTCGGCATGGCAGCTCCTCTGCTATCGGTATCCACGGCTACGTCAGGACGTGGGCGTCACCCATGTCCGTCGCCCGGCCTTCCGGTGACCTCGACGATGATCTTTCCGATGGCGCGGCGGTTCTCCAGATCGGCCAGTGCCTCGCCGATCCGCTCCAGCGGGTAGCGGGCCCCGATCTGCGGCCGCAGCACACCGGACTCGATCAGCGGCAGCAGCTCGTCCCACTGCGCGGCGGCCTCGCCCCGGTCGGTGTCCAGGTGGCCGCCCCAGCTGACCCCGCGCACGTCGACATTGCGCAACAGCAGACGATTGGCCCGGACCATCGGCGGACCGTCCCCGCCGGCGAAGCCGAGCACCATGTGCCGGCCGCCGAACGCCAGGCAGCGCAGCGAATCGTCGATCACGCGCGCTCCCACTGTGTCGACGACGATGTCGACGCCGCGACCGGTCGCCGCCAGCACCGCGTCCTTGAACCCGTCGACGAGCACCACGTCGTCGGCCCCGCTCGCGCGAGCGGACTCGGCCTTCGCCTCGGTGCTGACGACGGCGATCGTGCGCGCGCCGAGAGCGCGTGCGACCTGCACGGCCGCGCTGCCGATTCCGCCGGCCGCTCCGTGCACGAGCACGGTCTCCCCCGGCCGCAGGCCGGCGCGCACGGTGAGCGCGAAATGGACGGTCAGATAGTTCAGCGGCAGGGCCGCTCCCTCGTCGAAGGAGCACCGATCCGGCAACGGGAACGTCACGCGCTCCGGTACGGCCACGAACTCGGCGGCGGCACCGTACGGAATGGTGGCGGCGACGCGATCGCCGACCGCGAGCCGGCCGAGGCCGTCGCCGATCGCCGCGACCGTGCCCGCGAGGTCCATGCCGATGGTGAAGGGCACCGGCGGAACATGCTGGTATCCGCCGCCGGCCATCAGCA
>JBDIAG010000091.1:0-10258 GCA_039812305.1 Actinomycetales bacterium
GCCCGGCTGGCCGGGCGCCGCAGCGTCTTCGACGGCCCGACCGACGTCGCGTACGTGCCCCGCGGGGCGCAGCTCACGGTGACCGCCGCCGGCGCCACCAAGGTCGCGATCACCCTGGCGGTGGCGACCAAGCGGGACGAGCCGCTGCCGTTCCGGTACCTGCCCGTCGAGGACGTGCCGGTGGAGCTGCGTGGCGCCGGGATCGCCTCACGCGAGGTCCGCAACTTCGGCACGCCGGCTGTGCTCGAGGCGGATTCGACCATCGCGTGCGAGGTGCTCACCCCCGCCGGCAACTGGTCGTCCTACCCGCCGCACAAGCACGACACCGAGCGGCCCGGCGTCGAGTCGGAGCTGGAGGAGGTCTACTACTTCCTCATGCAGCCGCAGGCCGGCGCACCCGAGGGCGTACCCGCCGCGTTCGGCTACCAGCGGGTCTACGGCACCGACGATCGTCCGATCGACGTGCTGGCCGAGGTCCGCGACGACGACGTCGTGCTCGTGCCGCACGGCTGGCACGGCCCGGCGATGACCCCACCCGGGTACGACATGTACTACCTCAATGTGATGGCCGGCCCGGGGCCCGAGCGCGCCTGGCTGATCT
Source organism: Actinomycetales bacterium (assembly GCA_039812305.1). Classification (GTDB taxonomy): domain Bacteria; phylum Actinomycetota; class Actinomycetes; order Actinomycetales; family CAWJMD01; genus JBDIAG01. Next base: position 602 of record JBDIAG010000091.1, read on the forward strand.
GCGACGACCCGGCCCACGGCTGGGTCCGCGCCACCTGGGAGGGCCAGGAGGTCGACTCCCGCCTACCGTTCGGCAGCGAGGGGTAGTGACCGGCTGACCCGCGCCGGCTGGTGCTTCTCGAACGCCGGGAGCCGCCCACCGGGTCGACAGCAGCGCCGGGACGAGGTCACTGCGTCGCGATCGTGGTCGGCGCGGACTGTCGCTCGACCGACCAGGTGTTCGCGCGTCGACCGGTTGTCCGCCGAGCAGCCAGCGATAGCCGGCTGCTCGGCACATACCTGGTCAACGCGCACACAGGCGGCTGCTCGGCACAAGCCTGGTCACCGCGCACGCAGGCGGCTGCATCGGCACCCGACGGGTGGCCGGCCAGAACCGACCCGGAACGACAGACACCGAGCCCCGGGGTTCCCGCTCCCGGCCGAGGGGGAACCCCGGGGCTTCGGGCTGCCCGCCGGGCGCATCACCCATACCAGGCTCCGGTCACCCTTGCGGCGGCGTCCACTCTCTGCCAGTTAGGTATCAAACTGGTAACGACAACACGTCATCCAGGCCCTCGTCGGCGCGAAACACCGTGCGACACAACGCCTTCAACCGGGACAACTCGTGTGAAGAATGTCATAACAAACCCTTGACAAGCCTCCGGCTGGAGGTAATTCTAAGTCGCGTCGGCAAGGAGGCCGGCGGGAGGTTCCGGGGAGGTTGTCATGCGGGGTACGTCGAGGGATGCCTTGGCGTCGGCAACGTCCACGTCGTGCGGAAGCGAACCCGTCCTCAGGTGCCACACCTTCAGTTCGCCGGCAACGTCGTCGGCGTTCGCCATTCATCGGCACCCCTGAAAGGAACGGCCATGACCCCTCGAAACAAGAAGGGCATCCTGCTCGCCCTCGCGACCGCGGGCGCAGTCACGCTCGCCGCGTGTTCTGGCGGCGGGGCTGCGAAGTCCGACGGTGGCGGAGGCGGCGGGGGAGGTGGCAACTCCGGCTACACGATCGCGATGATCACCCACGAGACCCCGGGCGACACCTTCTGGGACAAGATCAAGGCAGGTGCCGAGCAGGCCGCCAAGGACACCGGTTCGACGCTGAAGTACTCCAACGATCCCGACGCCACCAAGCAGGCGACCCTCGTGCAGAACGCGGTCGACTCCAAGGTGGACGGGATCGCGACCACGATGGCGACCCCGGACGCCCTCCTCGCGCCGATGAAGAACGCCCACAGCGCCGGCATCCCCGTCGTCGCCTTCAACTCCGGCATCGACCAGTACAAGAACGGCGACGCCCTCATGTACTTCGGTTCGGACGAGACCCTCGCCGGTGCCTCCGCCGGTGAGCGCATCGCCGCAGCCGGTGGGCAGCACCCGCTGTGCGTGATCCAGCAGTCCGGTTCGGTGGCCCTGGAGGCCCGCTGCGCCGGTGTGAAGTCCAAGGTGCCCGGCACCGAGAACATCCAGGTCAACGGCGCCAACGACGCCGACGTGACCTCGACCCTGCAGGCCAAGCTGTCCACCGACAAGTCCATCGACTACGTCGTCACGCTCGGCGCTCCCCAGGCCCTCGACACGATCAAGGCCAAGGAAGGCTCCGGCAGCACCGCGAAGGTGATCACCTTCGACCTCAACGCCGACGTCGCCAAGCACATCAAGGACGGTGCCATCGAGTTCTCCATCGACCAGCAGCCCTACGTCCAGGGCTACATGGCGGTGACGTCGTTGTACCTGAACATCAAGAACGGCAATGACATCGGCGGTGGCAAGGCCACGCTGACCGGTCCGTCCTTCGTGGACAAGGACAACATCGACAAGATTCTTCCGTTCGCGGAGAACAACACTCGCTGAGTGGTGGGGGAGGTCGCTCCGGCGGCCTCCCCCCTTCTCTTTCGGAGGCATTCACAATGTCCGATACGAAAACCCCCCCGAGCCCGGGCAAGACCTCGTCCATCTCGACGGGCGCCCACGCAGAGACGTCCAACCGGGTGGAGCTCGGCTGGTCGAACCGGCTGCTCGCCCGCCCCGAGGTCGGCGCCATCGTGGCCGCCGTCGTCATCCTCATCTTCTTCCTCGCCGTGGCCCCCGCCTTCCGGTCGGCGGCCTCCTTCTCCACCGTCCTGTACGCGGCCTCCACCATCGGCATAGTCGCAGTCGCGGTCGGCATGCTCATGATCGGCGGGGAATTCGATCTCTCCGCCGGTGTCATGGTCTTCTCGGCCGTGCTGTTCAATGCGATCTTCTGCTACCAGCTCGGCGTCAACCTCTGGGTCGGTGCCCTGTTGTCGCTGATCTTCGCCCTGGCGATCGGCTTCCTCAACGGTTATCTGGTGATGAGAACCGGCATCCCGAGCTTCTTGATCACCCTGGGCTCGTTCTTCGTGCTCCAGGGGGCCAACCTCGGCATCACCAAGATGGTCACCGGGGCGGTGATCTCGCCGAACATCAACCAGATGGACGGCTACAGCTCGCTGAAGGCGATCTTCGCGTATCAGTTCCACCTCGGCGGCGTGACCATCAACATCACCGTGCTGTGGTGGATCTTCTTCGTCGCGCTGTCCTCGTGGATCCTCCTGCGCACCCGGATCGGCAACTGGATCTACGCCGTCGGCGGCAACGCGGCCAGCGCCCGGGCGGTCGGTGTGCCGGTCCTGCGGGTCAAGATCGGCCTGTTCATGGGGGTCGCGTTCCTGGCCTGGTTCACCGGCATGCACCAGCTGTACATGTATGACACCGTGCAGGCCAACAACGGCGTCGGCGACGAGTTCCTCTTCATCATCGCGGTGGTCGTGGGTGGCACCCTGATGACCGGCGGTTACGGCAACGCGCTCGGCGTCGCCATCGGCGCCTTCATCTTCGGTATGACGAAGCAGTGCATCGTCTACGCCGGTTGGGACCCCAACTGGTTCAAGGCCTTCCTCGGCATCATGTTGCTGCTCGCCGTCATCGTCAATCTCTATGTCAAGAAGCTGTCGACCGCACGAAAGGTGGGTTGATCGATGACCGACACCTTGCAGGACCACGCGGATTCGTCCCTGGTCGCGGGTGAGCCACTCGTCCAGATGATCGACGTGGGCAAGTCCTACGGCGCCATCCGCGCCCTGCGCGGGATCAACATGACGATCCGCGCGGGGGAGGTGACCGGCGTCCTCGGCGACAACGGCGCCGGCAAGTCCACCCTGATCAAGATCATCGCCGGGCTGCACCCGCACAACGAGGGCACGATGAAGGTGGACGGCAAGGCGGTGAACTTCTCCTCGCCGCGCGAGGCGTTGAACCACGGCATCGCCACCGTCTACCAGGATCTGGCCGTCGTCGGCCTGATGGAGGTCTGGCGCAACTTCTTCCTCGGCTCGGAACTGAGGTCGGGCAAGTATCCGCTCGCCCCGTTGAAGACCAAGGAGATGCGCGAGATCGCCGACACCGAGCTCCGCAAGATGGGGATCGTGGTCAAGGACATCGACCAGCCGATCGGGGAGCTGTCCGGTGGGCAACGTCAGTGTGTGGCGATCGCCCGGGCCGTCTACTTCGGTGCCCGGGTGCTCATCCTGGACGAGCCGACCGCCGCCCTCGGCGTGAAGCAGTCCGGAGTGGTGCTGAAGTACACCGCGGCGGCCCGCGATGCGGGTCTCGGGGTCGTCTTCATCACCCACAACCCACACCACGCCTACATGGTGGGTGACCACTTCATCATCCTGAAGCTGGGCCGGGCCGTCCTGGACAAGAAGCGCGACGACGTGCCGCTCGACGAGCTGACCCGGCAGATGGCCGGCGGTGACGAGCTCACCGAGCTGTCGCACGAGCTGCGCGCCAGCAAGAGCTGAGGGCCCGCCGGGACGTGGACGCTGCGTGTCGCTTCCTGGATCGGGCCCGTGATGGCGTTGTCGGCCATGCCCAGGTAGCTCCGCTACGAGGGGCGAACCTCCGCCTTGTCACGCATCCCGCCCAGACGACCGACACCGCACCGTTCACGTCCTGGCGCATCCCGAGGTACGAGGCGGTCCCGGCCCGGGACGATCCGGGCCGGGATCGCCGTCGCGTCCGGCCGGAACTCGAGGTACCGACGTTCCGGTTGCCGGCCCGAGCGCAGGGTCAGCGGCCCTCTCATCGTTCTCAGCATCCGCCCCAAAGCCAGTAACACCCCCCGGATCGGACGGCAGACGCCCGATCCCGCCGCGAGTAGCCACACCCACCGGGAGACACCGTGTCCGTCGCCATCGCCTATCAGGTGCCCAGCAGCACCCAGCCCGCATTGCAGGAAGCCGTGAAGCAGGCCAAGTTCCGCGACACCGAGCTGGTCGTGTTGCACGTCGCCGACACCTTCGACCAGGACGACGCGGACCACTACCGCGCCGGCATCTCCGACGACATCGAGAAGGCGCTGGCCGCGGACGGCTACCGGGACGTCAGCTGGCGACTCGAACTCGCCAGCGCGAAGTCCGCGGCCGTCGCGTCCACCCTCCTGGAGCTCGCCACCGACAACGGCGCGGAACTGCTGGTGATTGGTGCCCGACGCCGGTCGCCGGTGGGCAAGGCCCTATTGGGTAGCCTGGCCCAGGTGCTGATCCTGGACGCGGACATCCCGGTCCTCGTGGTCAAGCACAAGTGAACGAAACCAGCAGGCCATCCACAAGATATGTCCTGACAAACTATTGACTCCTGGTGCCGTTGTTGGCAGGCTTGGAGCTGCGCAGACACACGCCAACCGGTCACTGCAGACAACCGCACAAGTCACCGTAGACGAATGAGGAGAGTAGAACGTGAGCCCCACCCGCATCACCCATCTGATCGGCGGAACCCCTTGGGAGGGAACGGCCGAGCGCACCGGAGACGTCTTCAACCCGGCCACGGGTGAGCTGACCGGCAAGGTCGACTTCGCCAGCAAGGAGCTCATCGGCGAGGTCATCGAAGGAGCGCACGAAGCGTGGAAGTCCTGGGGGAGCATCTCCCTGGCCAAGCGCACCGCGGTGCTTTTCAAGTTCCGTGAGCTGCTGGCGGCCAACGTCCAGGAGATCGCCAAGCTCATCACCGCCGAACACGGCAAGGTCCTCTCCGACGCGGCCGGCGAGGTGACCCGCGGCCTGGAGGTCGCCGAGTTCGCCTGTGGCATCCCGCAGCTGATGAAGGGCTCGTTCTCGGAGAACGCCTCCACCAAGGTCGACGTCTACTCGATCCGCCAGTCGCTCGGTGTCGTCGGCGTCATCTCCCCGTTCAACTTCCCGGCCATGGTGCCGCTGTGGTTCGTCCCGATCGCGATCGCCTGCGGCAACGCCGTGGTGATCAAGCCCTCGGAGAAGGACCCCTCGGCGGCCGTCGCGATCGGCAAGCTGTGGAAGGAGGCCGGCCTCCCCGACGGCGTGCTGAACATCGTCCACGGCGACAAGGAAGCGGTCGACGCGGTGCTCACCCACCCGCTGATCAAGGCCGTCTCCTTCGTCGGCTCGACCCCGATCGCGAAGTACATCTACGAGACCGCCAGCGCCAACGGCAAGCGCGTGCAGGCTCTCGGCGGTGCCAAGAACCACATGCTGGTGCTGCCCGACGCCGACCTCGACCTGGCCGCCGACGCCGCGATCAACGCCGGCTTCGGTTCCGCCGGCGAGCGCTGCATGGCTATCTCGGCCCTGGTCGCGGTGGACACCATCGCCGACGAGCTCGTCTCCAAGATCGTCGACCGGATGGGCAAGCTGCGCACCGGCGACGGCACCCGCGGCTGCGACATGGGCCCGCTGGTCACCAAGCAGCACCTGGAGAAGGTCTCCGGCTACGTGGAAGCCGGCGTCACGGAGGGCGCGACCCTGGTCGTCGACGGCCGCGACGGCGAGTTCGACTCCGACGGCGAGGGCTTCTTCCTGGCCCCGACCCTGTTCGACAACGTCACCACCGACATGTCCATCTACAAGGACGAGATCTTCGGCCCGGTGCTCGGCGTCCTGCGGGTCAAGAGCTACGACGAGGGCCTCAAGCTCATCAACGACAGCCCCTACGGCAACGGCACCGCGATCTTCACCAACGACGGCGGCGCCGCCCGGCGCTATCAGAGCGAGGTCGAGGTCGGCATGGTCGGCATCAACGTGCCGATCCCGGTGCCGGTGGCCTACTACCCGTTCGGCGGCTGGAAGGCCTCCCTCTTCGGTGACACGCACGCCTACGGTGTCGACGGCGTGCACTTCTTCACCCGTGCCAAGGCCATCACCTCCCGCTGGCTCGACCCGAGCCACGGCGGCCTGAACCTGGGCTTCCCGCAGAACGACTGATCGCGATGTTCGGGTGCGGGCCTTTGCTGGCCCGCACCCGAAATCCTTGTCGCCCAACCGGTCCCGGCTCGCCGTCCGGCCACCCCGAGTGGGTCGGCGGCCGCCGGCGGCCGGGCGACCGGCCCCTCCGGAGCCGCCCGTTCCGGTATCGCACGACCACGACTTCAGACAGCTGTCACCCCACCACGACCCGTAGACCGCGGGCCCAACGGCCACGCGTCGGCACGCACAGGAGACATCGATGTCCGAGACGATCCGGCTCACCGTGGGCCAGGCCTTCGTCCGCTTTCTCGCCAACCAGTACAGCGAACGCGACGGCGTGGAACACCGCCTGATCGCCGGCTGCTTCGGCATCTTCGGCCACGGCAACGTGGCCGGCATCGGCCAGGCATTGCTGCAGGCTCGCGTCGCCGTCGAAGAGGGCCAGGACGACGCCCCCGACCTGCCCTTCTACGTGGCCCGCAACGAGCAGTCCGCCGTGCACGCGGCCGCGGCCTACGCCAAGACCACCAACCGGCTCTCGACGCTGGCGATCACCGCCTCCACCGGTCCCGGCTCGACCAACATGATCACCGGTGCGGCGCTGGCGACCACCAACCGGGTCCCGGTGCTCGTGCTGCCCTCCGACGTGTTCGTCACCCGGTTCCCCAGCCCGGTGCTGCAGGAGCTCGAGGACCCGCGCACCTACGACATCTCGGTGAACGACGCATTCAAGCCGGTGTCCCGCTTCTGGGACCGGATCTCCCGGCCGGAGCAGCTGATCCCGTCCGCGCTGGCCGCGATGCGGGTGCTGACCGACCCGGCCGAGACCGGCGCAGTCACCCTGTGCCTGCCGCAGGACATCCAGGCCGAGGCCTACGACTGGCCGGTGGAGTTCTTCCGCAAGCGTGTCTGGCACGTCGCCCGCCCGGTGCCGGAGCCGGCCGCCCTGGCCCGCGCGGTCGAGGTGATCAAGAGCGCCAAGAAGCCGCTGATGATCGTCGGCGGCGGCGCGCTCTACTCCGAGGCCTCCGAGCAGCTGCGCGAGTTCGCCACTGCCACGGGCATTCCGGTCGCCGACACGCACGCCGGCAAGGGCGTCGTGAACTGGGATCACCCGCTGGCCGTCGGCGGCGTCGGCGGCACCGGCGGCAGCGCCGCGAACACCCTGGCCCGTGAGGCCGACGTGGTGATCGGCGTCGGCACCCGGTACTCCGACTTCACCACCGCCTCGCACACGATCTTCCTCAACCCCGACGTCCGGTTCGTCAACCTCAACGTCGCCGCCTTCGACGCCGCCAAGCACTCGGCCACCATGCTGGTCGCCGACGCCCGCGAGGGCGTGCTCGCGCTGGGCGCGGCCCTGGAGGACTGGAGCACGGACGAGGCCTACCAGCAGCGGGCCGCCACCCTCGACGCCGAATGGCAGAAGGTGGTCGAGGAGTGCTGGCACCGGGACAACTCCCCGCTGCCGGCCCAGACCGAGGTCTTCGGCGCGATGAACGAGCTGATGGCCCCGCGCGACGTGGTGATCAACGCCGCCGGCTCGATGCCCGGTGACCTGCAGGCACTCTGGCGGGCCTCCACCCCCGAGCAGTACCACGTCGAATACGCCTTCTCCTGCATGGGCTACGAGATCCCGGCCTCGCTGGGAGTGCGGATGGCCTCCGGCGACGACCAGCAGGTGGTCGCGATCGTCGGCGACGGCACCTACCAGATGCTGCCGATGGAGATCGCCACGATCGTCTCCGAGGGCCTGAAGGTGGTGTTCGTCCTGCTCGACAACGCCGGCTACGCGTCCATCGGGGCACTCTCGGAGTCCCGGGGGTCACAGCGCTTCGGCACCAAGTACCGGATGCGCAACGCCGAGACCGGCCGCCTGGACGGCGGCGACGTCCCCTTCGACCTGGCCGCCAACGCCGCGTCGTGGGGTGCGGACGTGCTCGTCGCCGACGGCATCGAGGACTTCAAGGACAAGTTCACCCAGGCGCTGAAGGCCGAGAAGACCACGGCCGTCTACATCCGGACGAACCTGTACGGGCCGAACCCGCCCGGCACCGCCTGGTGGGACGTCCCGGTCTCGCAGGTCTCCGACCTGGAGAGCACCCAGAAGGCCTACACCGAGTACGAGGCGGAGAAGGCCGACCAGCGCTTCTACCTCTGAGCCAGCCCCGATCGTCCCAGGCCGCCCCTACCCGAGATCACCGGAGATCCCAGATGAAGATCGCACTCGACCCGACACCGTTTCACCACGACTACTCGCTGCTGGAGTTTCCCCGGCTGGTCGCCGAACTCGGCTTCCAGCACATCCAGCTGACTCCCCACCGGGATTTCATCCCGTTCTTCAAGCACCCGAAGGCCGACGACGCCCTGGCCAAGCAGTTCAAGAAGGCCTGCGACGACGCCGGGATCACGGTCGCGTCGGTGCTTCCGGTGCTGCGCTGGTCCGGACCGGAGGAGTGGCAGCGGGAAGCCGCCGTGCGCTACTGGAAGCGCGCCATCCAGCTGACGACGCTGCTGGACTGCAATGTCATGAACACCGAGTTCTCGGGCCGCCCCGAAGACCCGGAGCGCTCCGAGGCCTGCTTCTACCGGTCGATGGAGGAGCTGGTGCCGATCTTCGAGAAGGAAGGCATCGACGTCCGGATCGACCCGCACCCCGACGACTTCGTCGAGGACGGCCTGGAGGCGATCCGGGTGATCCGGGGCATCAACTCGCCCAACGTCGGCATGGTCTACGTGGCCTGTCACACCTACCACATGGGTCACCCGATGACCGAGATCATGCGTGAGGCGGGCGATCTCATCCGCCTCGTGCACGTGGCCGACACGATGAACCACCACGCCAGCCACGGGCTGCGGTACATCACGAACCCACCGGGCAACCCGGTGCGGGTGCACCAGCACCTCAAGATCGGTGACGGCGACCTCAACTGGGACGACTTCTTCGGCACGCTGAACGAGATCGGCTTCTACGACCGCGAGGGCACCGTGATGTGCTCGTCCGTCTTCGCCGAGGACGAGAACGCCGAGGACGTCTCGCGCTACCAGCTGAAGACGATCAACGAGTACGTCGCGAAGCACCACGGCTGACTTCCTCATCCCACCGATTCGCTGCCAGGAGAAAGGCCCGATGAGCGATCACCCCAAGGCGGACCCGAGCAAGGCCGTCAACCCCGACCCGCGTTACGCGAAGCTGACGATGGGCGTCTGCCCCGACCAATGGGGCGTGTGGTTCCCCGAGGACGACAAGCAGATCCCGTGGGACAAGGCTCTGGACGAGATGGCCGAGGCCGGCTTCTCGGTCATGGAGACCGGTCCGTTCGGCTACTTCCCGAAGGATCCCACCCGTCTCAAGGACGAGATGGACGCCGGCCGCTTCCGCGTCGTCGCCGGCACCGGATGGGGCATCCTGCACAAGGCCGAGGCATGGGCCGA
>JBDIAG010000092.1:0-10244 GCA_039812305.1 Actinomycetales bacterium
ACCCGTAGCGTTCGTGTACCGGCCTGCGCTCAGTTCGAGCCGCCGCTCACGACGACCGGGATGATCACGGCGGTGAGTACCGCCGAGTTGATCGACTGGATGGCGCGGGCCACCGCGTCCCCGGCCGGCACGTTGACCGCAACCTCCTGGATCCGCTGCTTGAGCTCGCGATTGCCGAGACTGCCGGCGTCCTCGCCCAGCACTTTGCGGGCCACTCCCAACGCCTGCAGGATCGACAGCTCCGTGGCCTCGGCGACCGTGGCCGTCTCCGCCCCGGAAAGCACGCGGCGGAGTCTGCGGCGCAGTTCCGCCTCGGGCCGCGGATCGAGTACGGGATACCGGGCCGGGACGAGCCCGAGCATCCGCTTCTCCTCGACGCCGATGACGCCGGCGCGGGTCAGCTCCGCCACGATCCGGGGTTGTGGGTCGAGTTTGCCGTCCTGCACGAGGGTGGAGAACTTCCGGCCCTTGCTCTGCAGACCCTTGTCGCGCAGCCGCGCCACGGCGGCATCGAGGATCGGCGAGTCCGCCTTGCCCGCGTCGGCGAGGGTGAGGACCACGTCCTTCTTCTTCGGGGTGACCGTGACCCGCCCAGCCACCACGAGATCGGTCAGGACGGCACTGGTCAGGCCGATGCCCCGGTGCGTGCCGGCGCCGACGGCCTTGCCGTCGTCCGCGGTCAGCAACAGGAAGAGCTCCTCGCACATCAACATGCCTTCCAAGCTAAGTTCTACGCTGTGACATCGCATCTGGAGTCGTCGCGGGTCGACGCGGGCAGGCCGCTGCGGCTCGGAGTCGCCGGGCCGGTGGGCACCGGGAAGTCCTCGATCATCGGCCTGATCTGCACCCAGCTCGGCGACGAGCTCTCGATCGGCGTGGTCACCAACGACATCTACACCGACGAGGACGCCCAGCTGTTGCGCGCGGCGGGGGTGCTGGACGCGGATCGCATCCGCGCCGTCCAGACCGGCGCCTGCCCACACACGGCCATCCGGGACGACATCACGGCCAACCTCCTCGCGATCGAGGACCTCGAATCCGACTACGCCCCCTTGGATCTCGTCCTGGTCGAATCCGGCGGCGACAACCTGACCGCGACCTTCTCCCCCGCGCTCGTCGACGCACAGCTCTTCGTGCTGGACGTCGCCGGCGGTGGCGACGTGGTGCGCAAGGGCGGGCCGGGCATCGCGCGGGCCGATCTTCTCGTCGTCAACAAGACCGATCTCGGGCCGTACGTCGGCGTGGACGTCGCCCTCATGGCCGAGCAGGGACGGCAGGCTCGCGACGGACGTCCGGTGGTCGCCCTGTCGCGGAGCGATCCCGCCTCGATCGCCCAGTTGCGGGCGTGGGTGCTCGATGTCGTGGCAGCCCATCGCGGTGGGGACCTCAGGCCGCAGGATCCCGGGCCGATGGCTCCGCACTCGCACGGCCCGGAGCCCGCGCATCCGGGCCACTCACACCCGCACCGGCCGTCAGCGCACCCGCACGGTCATCGGGAGTGAAACACACACTCGTGCGGGTGGAGAAGGGCGGGAACGGACGACTCGGACTGACCCTGGAGGGCGGACTGCTCGCCCCACGCGTACTCGGGGTGGACGGGAATCATGCCCGGGTGGCCCTCATCGCGACCACGGCCCTCCTGCTGGCGGGCGACACCGTCCGGTTGGACGTCGTCGTCGGGCCCGGCTGCCGGCTCGACCTGGTGGACGTGGCCGGCACGGTGGCCTACGGCGGGCGAGGTGAGGTGTCCCGCTGGCAGGCGAGTCTCCGGCTGGAATCCGAGGCGATCCTCACCTGGCCGGGAGAGCCCTTCGTGGTCTCGGCCGGGGCCGTGGTAGAGCGGGAGCTGGTGGCAAGTCTCGGGTCGGGATCGCGAGCCCTCGTGCGCGACCTGCTGGTGCTCGGACGGGCCGGCCAGGCAGGCGGAGACCTGATGTGCCGCACCAGGGTCGAGATGGAGGACGGGCCCGGCGGCCGCCGGCCGCTGCTGATCGAAGATCTCGCGCTGGACGATTCGAGCACGAGGTTGCCCGGAATCCTCGGCCCCGGCGCCGGACGACACGCGCGCGTTCTCGATACGGTCACCGCCCTGGGTTGGCGACCGCGGACCGGCGAGAGCGACTTCGAGCTCGCCCGCGCCGGCGCCATCTCGCGAACCCTGGCCGAGTCGGCACACACCACCGCCGGACTGGCGACGTACCGGGAATGGCAGCAGGATCTGCCGTGACGTTGCGGATTCCCTGACGATTGTCGCCCTGCGCGAGGCTCACGATGAACGCTCGAGACCGCGAAGTATCCGAAACACACTTGTAACGCTTATGGCGCGCGGGTGAAATAGTCCAGTTCTAGCGTCTTCGGACGTGACAAGTTCGCTGACTCCCACAGAACCCACCGCCGGCGGCAGCACTCCCGCTGCCCCGCACCGGATGGATGCCTCCAAGGAAACCCTGGAGGACTACACTCTACGCTTCGCGCCGAGGCATTATCGCCGGTGGCGTCCCGCGGTGGTGGCGACGTCGGCACTCGGCGGCATCGCCTATCTCGCCGACTTCGCGATCGGCGCCAACATCGGAATGGCGCACGGCACGACGAACGCGATTCTGGGAATCCTCATTGCCGCCGCCATCATCTTCGTCACCGGTCTGCCGCTCGCCTACTACGCGGCGAGGTTCAATCTCGACCTCGACCTGATCACTCGCGGCTCGGGCTTCGGCTATTACGGCTCGGTCTTGACCAATGTCATCTTCGCGACGTTCACGTTCATCTTCTTCGCCCTCGAGGGCTCGATCATGGCCCAGGGGCTCGAGCTCGGGCTGCACATCCCCTTGTGGGCGGGCTACCTCATCTCCAGCGTCATGGTGATCCCCCTGGTGATCTACGGCATGAAGGCGTTGTCGACGCTGCAGGTGTGGACGACCCCGCTGTGGCTGCTGCTGATGGGCGGACCGCTGCTGTATCTGGTGATCGCTCACCCGGATTCGGTGGGCACGTTCCTGGCCTATCAGGGCGAGTCCACCGGCACGTCGTTCGCTGCCGCCATGCTGGCTGCGGGAGTGTGTCTTTCGCTCATCGCTCAGATCGCCGAGCAGATCGACTACCTGCGCTTCATGCCGCCGCGGACGCCCGAGAACCAACGCCGCTGGTGGACGGCCATGCTCCTGGCCGGCCCCGGCTGGGTGATCTTCGGCGCGATCAAGCAGGTGATCGGCCTGTTCCTGGCGGTATATCTGATCGGGCACGTCGTGGACGGAGCCGGAGTCGCGAACGAGCCGGTGCACCAGTTCCTCGTCGTGTACGGGCAGATGCTGCCGATGTGGCTGGCGGTGACGCTCAGCGTCGTGCTGGTCGTATTGAGCCAGATCAAGATCAACGTCACCAACGCCTACTCCGGGTCGCTGGCCTGGACCAATTCCTTCACCCGGGTGACCAAGCGCTATCCGGGACGTCTCGTCTTCGTCATCTTCAATGTCTCGGTGGCGCTCCTGTTGATGGAATTCAACATGTTCGACTTCCTCAACACCATTCTGGGGTTCTACGCGAACATGGCCATGGCCTGGATCGTCACCGTCGCCAGCGACATCGCGATCAACAAGTACGCACTGAAGATCTCACCCATGCGCCCCGAATTCCGGCGGGGCATGCTCTACAACGTGAATCCGGTCGGATTCGTGTCCGTCCTGGTGGCCGGCGGACTGTCGATCGCGGTCTTCTTCGGTGCCTTCGGTTCCGCGATCCAGCCGTTCTCCCCGCTCGTCGCCGTCGCACTCGCGGCGATTCTGCCGCCCATCCTGGCGATCGCGACGAAGGGCAAGTACTACCTGCGCCGCACCGACGACGGCATCGACCTGCTCCCGTTCGACGAGTACGGCAACCCCTCCGCGGCCGAACTCGACTGCCAGGTCTGTGCCGAGACCTTCGAGCGCCCCGACCTCACCGCCTCGGGCACCGGCGAGGGCTTCGTCTGCTCCCTCTGCCTCACGACGGACAAGACCGGCCGGCACGTACTGCCCCGGGAGTAGCCCCACCTCCATCCCGGACGACCGGCGGGCCAGGAGCGTCCTGACTCGCCGGTCGTCGTCATACCCGCCCAACCAGCGTCCTGGCCCGCCGGTCGTCGTCATGCCCGCCCAACCGGCACAGGACACCCGTCCAGCGTCGCGTCCGGGCGGTCAGCCATCGAGCCTCGGCCCGTCGCACGGGGCGGCGGCGGTCGGCTGGCCGAAGGCGCCCACCGGTCGGGTACCCTGTTCCAGGTCGACCACCGGCCGGCGCGCTCGGCCAGAGGCCGATCGCCTCCGGTGGCTGGCCTTCAGCGCGACTGGCCCCCGTAGCTCAGGGGATAGAGCAACGGTTTCCTAAACCGTGTGTCGGAGGTTCGAATCCTCTCGGGGGCACTGGGCGCACACGGCTCGACTTGTGCCCCGACGACTCTGGCCCGAAGAATCACGGGAGCGGCGAACTGTTCGGGCTGAGCAAGGTCGATGCCTACCGCCAGATGCTCGCGCGCAAGGTCTTCACCGCGCGGGGGCTGCTTCCCCTCGCCAAGGCAACCGAAGGAGCCCAGTCATGACCCAGCCGATGTTCGACGCGCACCTGCACATCATCGATCCCGGGCATCCTCTCGTGGAGAACAACGGTTTCCGGCCGGAACCGTTCACCGTGGCCGACTACCGGGACCGCATCGCCGGGCTGCCCGTCGCGGGCGGAGCGGTCGTCTCGGGCTCGTTCCAGGCCTTCGACCAGGGCTACCTCGTCGCGGCGCTTCGGAGACTCGGGCCGACCTACGTCGGAGTCACCCAGATTCCCGCGGACACCAGCGACCGGCAGATCCTCGACCTGCACGCCGCCGGTGTGCGGGCGGTCCGCTTCAACGTCGCCCGTGGCGGATCGGCGACGCTCGACGACCTCGACCGGCTGGCCCGGCGCGTCCACGACCTCGCGGGCTGGCACGCCGAGCTCTACATCGACGCACGAAGCCTGGACGACGACCTCTCGGCTCGTCTCGCCGGGCTCCCCGCCGTGAGCATCGACCACCTCGGTATGCACGAGGACGGACTGCCGCACCTATTGCGCTTGGTCGGCCGTGGGGTCAAGGTGAAGGCGACCGGTTTCGGACGGGTCGACCTGGACCCGGTGACCGCGGTCCGCAAGATCATGGACGTCGACCCGACGGCTCTCATGATCGGCACCGATCTGCCGTCCACCCGCGCCCGCCGCCCCTTCCGGGACGACGACCTCGACACCATCCGCCGGGCCCTCGACCCCGAGCAGGTCCCCGCCGTGTTCTGGGACAACGCCGCGGCGTTCTACCTCGGCGACGCCCGGACGTAACCCGTTCAGCGCGCGGGCGTCAGCCTCGCGGCTGGACCGGGACGTTCTTCGTCCATGACTGCCCGCTGTCGCTCCAGACGATCTTGGCGGCGGGAGTCTGCTCGAAGATGAGCGTGGTCAGGTGGTAGGCGGTCAGCACCGCCTCCTGGAACACCTGGTCGTCCTCGAGGTCCTCGATCGTCAGCCCCAGCTTCCGGGCCTCGTCGCGGTCGATCCGTCGTCCGTGGCTCTTGTGCGTCTTGGCGTCGTTGAAATGGTGCGCGATGGCTCTGCCCACCTGCTCCGGGTCGACCGCGTCGCTGACCATCCACCTCGCCAGCCACCTGGAGACCATCGATTCGGAGTAGTCCAGCGCATTCTGCGCCTCTTGGAGAAGAGACGGCCCCAGGCTGGGCAGGATCGACGCCCACACGTGCGCGGCGGCGAGGTCCTCACGAACCTCCGAGCGCGCGCGTTCGAACTGATCGACCACCGCCTGGGCGGAGATGGAACGTCCGTCCGGCATGGTCATCTGCGGATCGATCGGACCGAGCTGACTCTGCCGTCCCATGATGATGCGATCGGAGGCGAGAGCGATCATCGTCCCGACGGACATCGCGAGCGTGGGAACGATCACCTCGACCTGGTCGAACTTCGAACGCAGGTAGGAGACGATGGACTCCGCCGCGTTCGTCACGCCACCCGGCGTGTGCAGGATGAGCGTCAGCCCTCTGGACGGATCGTCCACGCCGTACACCGCGCCCATGAGGCCGTGCAGATCCTCGTGCGTGATGATCGAGAACGACCCCGGCAGGTGCTGCTTCTGCAGAAAGCCGGAGGCATAGAGAATGACCGTCCGGTCGTCCCGAAGAGCTGAGATCTCCTGCAGGCTCTCCGTCAGCCTGCCCGCGATCCAGACCCCCCGATCCTCGTGCGGCTGATCCTTCAGCTGCTGCGCGAGGTCGTTCCAGGAGGGCAACTAATGCTCCCCGTCCCACGCCCCGAGCCCGAGCGGCGAAGGCTGGAAGTACGGGACCTCGGGCCTGGTCATCGTGGCCAACTCAGCGATATGCGAGATGCGAGAAATCCGAAGGTATTCATCGTACAATCGTACTACATCCGGGAAGTCGGATGTGGTCGTGCCATCGCCGCGCTGATCGCTCTGCATCACGATGACCTCCAATCTGCCCAGATTCAGCGTCTCACAGTTCATCCCGTGTGGCTGGAGACGCTTCCCGAGGCAGGTGGACCAGCCTGACCCCAGGAGTGCCCGGTGTGGGAGATTGCAGCCTGTGAGGCCGACGCGGGACACACCTGATGGGTTGACGCTCACCGACGACGAACTCGCCATGCTCCATGGCGAAGCCGGCGCCGGGGCGGCGATGGCGATGCGTCTGGTCATCCGACTGGCGCGGGTGCTCGGCGCGCGTTCCCTCGTGCCGATCAGCTCGGCGCACGTCGATTCCTGCCTCTACCACGGTCGGGCCGGGCTCGACTACGCACAGCGGCTCGGCGCGCTCGGCGCCCGGGTGCGAGTGCCGACGACTCTCAATGTCGGATCGCTGGACCTGTTGCACCCCGACGTCGTCCGCTCGGAATCGACGGCCGAGCGCGAACTGCAGTCGGGTGGACGCGCCTTGATGGAGGCCTACCAGCACCTGGGGTGCCAGCCGACGTTCACCTGCGCTCCCTACCAGCTTCCGGCCCGTCCCGGCGTCGGCGAGCACGTCGCGTGGGCCGAGTCGAACGCCATCGTCTTCGCCAACTCGGTGCTCGGCGCCCGCACCGACCGGTACGGCGACTTCCTCGACATCGCCGCCGCGATCACCGGACGTGCCCCGTACGCCGGTCTGCATCTCACCGAGAACCGCCGGGGCGAGATCGTCTTCGACTGCTCCGGGCTGCCGCCGGCCCTCCTGGCGCAGGACCTCGCCTACCCGCTGCTCGGCTACGTCGTGGGCGCCCGATGCACGACCCGGGTCCCGGTCCTCACCGGGTTGCCGCCCACGACGAGCGAGGACCAGCTCAAGGCGTTCGGAGCCGCCGCAGCCTCCTCCGGCGGGGTGGCGATGTTCCACGTCGTCGGCGTCACGCCCGAGGCGGCCACCCTCGACGACACACTGCACGGCCGGCGGGTACCGACGGAACGTCTCGGCACCGACGACCTGCGCCGGGCCAGGACCGAGCTCTGCACGGTCGCCGACGGACCGGTGCAGGCGGTGAGCATCGGCACTCCGCACGCGTCCTATGCCGAGTGCTCCCGGATGGCGGACCTGGTGGCCGGCACCGGGCTCGACTCCTCGGTCGCCTGCTACCTCACCACCGGACGCGCCGTGCGCGACCGGCTGGCCAGCGAGGGAGCGCTGGCACGCCTGGAGTCGGCCGGCGTGCGCGTGGTCGTCGACACCTGCACGTACGTGACCCGAATCCTCTCTCCGACAGTGCAGACCGTGATGACCAACTCCGGAAAGTGGGCGCACTACGCCCCCGCCAACCTCGGCGTCGACGTCGTGATCGGGTCGCTCGAGGAATGCGTGGAATCCGCGCGCACCGGCCGGGTCGTGCTCGACGAGAACTGGACGGCCGGCCGATGATCAGCGGCACGACCCTGAACCCCGGCCTGGTCACCGGACGATGCCTGACGCTGACCAGACCGCTCTCGCTGTGGGGTGGCACCGACGCGAACGGCACCATCGTCGAGACCCGGCACCCGCAGTTCGGCGCCCGCATTTCCGGACGGATCCTCGTGATGGAGTCGGGACGAGGCTCCAGTTCGTCGGCGAGCGTGCTGGCGGAGCAGATCCGCGCCGGCACCGCGCCGGCCGGCATCGTTCTCGGTGCGGTCGACGCGATCCTCGCCCTCGGCGCGATGGTGGCGCAGGAGCTGTACGGCATCGACGTGCCCATCGTCGTCGTCCCTCCCGACGCTCTGGCACAGCTGGCCGACGGCACTCCCGTCACCATCACCGCCACGGACGCCGGCTGCCGCATCGAGACGTCCTCGGGCTGAGTCCGGATTCGCCAGGAAGCCGTCGCCACTACCATCCGAGGATGGCTCGCGAACCCGATGAGTACCGCGAGGGCGTGGCGCTGACGAATCTCGACCAGCCGCTGTTCGACGGAGCGGACGCGACCAAACGGGATCTCGTCGACTACCTCGACGCGATGAGCGATCGCGTCATCCCGGTTCTGAGGGGACGCCCTCTATCGGTCATCCGCGTCCATCGCGGCCAGTCGGCCTTCATGCAGAAGAACCTCCCGTCCTACGCTCCAGACTGGATCCCGACCATGTCGATGTGGGCGCAGGCATCCCACCGTCAGGTGGCCTACCCGCTGGTCGACGATCGCCGCACCCTGCTCTGGTTCGCCAATCAGCGGGCCATCGAGTATCACCCGACCTTGACGACGGTCGACCGGCCCGACCACGCGACGCACCTCGTCATCGATCTCGACCCGCCGGAGGGCGCGGCCTTCGTGGACGTCGTCCGGGTCGCCCGGCTGGTCCGGCAGGCGCTCGCCGACCTCGGCCTGGAGGCAGCGGTGAAGACGAGCGGATCGAAGGGGGTGCATGTCTTCGTCCCGCTGGCCGAATCGGTGGCGATCGAGGACGCGGCCGCCGCCACCCGGGCGATCGCCGCCGACACCGTCCGGCTCGACCCCGACCTGGCGACGACGGCGTTCATGAAGGAAGACCGCGAAGGCAAGATCTTCGTCGACCCGACGCGTGCCGGCGGAGCGACCGTGGCGGCCGCCTACAGCCCCCGCGTCCGCCCTGGGACTCCGGTGTCGTTCCCCCTCCGCTGGGACGAACTCGACGACGTCACCCCGGCCGACTTCACTCTGCACTCGGTACCCAACCTGCTCGGCTCCACCGATCCGTGGGCGGCGGCCATGCCGGCCCCGCAGGAACTGCCCGACGATCTCGTCGCCCGCGGTCACGAGCTCCCGATCCCACGCGTGCAGGCGATGCACGAGGGTCGGCGGCGCGCCCGAGAACGGGCCCGATCGCCGAAGACCGACGGCTAGCTGCCACGTCCGTCAGCGCGATGCGTCCCGCAGCCAACGTGAGATGCGACGGCGGGACACGCTCTGCGGGAGACGATTTCGGCACGAAGCCACGAGCAGCCGCCTCGCGGTCACCGCAGCACGAAGCCGGGCACGAGCGGGTCCCGCGGGTCGATGGTGAAGTCGCTGCTGCCGTACCGGTAGGCCATTCCGGTCACCTGCGGTACGACCGCGTCGAAGCCGTCCTGGCTGACGCGTTCGAGGGGGGTGCCGATGAACTGCGATCCGACGATGGAGTCGTGCACGAGGGTGTCACCGACCTGCAGATGGCCGCGGGCACTGAGCACGGCCACCCGCGAGGCGGTGCCGGAGCCACATGGCGAGCGGTCGACCTCGCCGTCGGCGAAGACCGTGACGTTGCGCTGGTGCAGGTGACCCTCGGCGGTACGGCCGAGCTCGTCGAACAGGATGGTGCCGTAGATGCCACTGAGCCGGTCGTCGCTGGGGTGGCGGGCGTACTCGGTGTCGTTCAGCAGCCACTTCACCTCGCGACCGATCGCGATCAGGTCGTTGATGCGGCCCGGCTCGACCGTCAGACCGACATCGCCGGCCCGCAGGTGCGCGTAGATCGCGCCGCCGAATCCGATGTCGACCCGCACCGTCCCCCGGCTGGTCTCCACCTCGACGTCGCGCGCCAGCAGATAGCTCGGCACGTTGACGAAGTCCACGGCCTCGATCCGGCCGTCCCGCTGATGCACCTTCGCCGTCACGCGCCCGGACGGGACGTCCACCACGACATCGGTTGCGCCGTCGGGCTGCGCGGCCACCCGGCCCGTCGTCACCGCCCACACCCCGAGGGCGATCGTGCCGTGGCCGCAGGCGGTGGAGAAGCCGTCCTTGTGCCAGAACAGCACCCCGAAGGCGGCGCC
>JBDIAG010000093.1:0-10243 GCA_039812305.1 Actinomycetales bacterium
CCGGGGATGGTGCTCTCGGTGGGCAGCCTCGACCCGCGCAAGACCCACCTGGCGATCCTGCAGGCCTCCGAACGGCTGTGGCGGGAGGGCTTGGAGTTCCGGGTGGTGTTCATCGGCGGCATGTCGTGGAGCCAGGAGACCCACCGGCAGGTGGACGCGCTGACCCGGGCCGGCCGGCCGATCGAGGTCAAGCTCCGGGTGGACGACGAGGTGCTGCAGCGGCACTACACCGATGCCAGGTTCACGGTGTTCCCCTCGCTGCACGAGGGGTACGGGCTGCCGGTGGCGGAATCGCTGCAGGTGGGCACGCCGGTGATCACCTCCGCCTTCGGCAGCACCCGGGAGATCGGCGAGGACGGCGGGGCCCTGCTGGTGGACCCGCGGGACGACGACGCGCTGACCGCTGCGATGCGCACCCTGCTCACCGACGACGCGGCCCTGCGGTCACTGCACGAGCAGGCGCTGGCCCGGCCCGGGCGCACCTGGGACGACTACGCCCGGCAGCTGTGGCGGGACCTGGTCGAACCGGAGCTGTCGCTCGTCGCTCGACCGGTGGTGGTGTGAGGTGACCCAGACCCAGACCCAGACCGAGACCAAG
The DNA here is from genome assembly GCA_039812305.1 of Actinomycetales bacterium. Classification (GTDB taxonomy): domain Bacteria; phylum Actinomycetota; class Actinomycetes; order Actinomycetales; family CAWJMD01; genus JBDIAG01. The sequence continues at coordinate 599 of JBDIAG010000093.1, forward strand.
GCCCAGACCTCGGCGCTGGCCGACCGGCTCAGCCGGATCGTCCCGATCCTGCGCGGTGACGGCTCGACCGTCGCCGGCGGCGACGGTTCGCCGGCGCAGACCGCGTCGGTGCTGCTGGACGAGGCGGTCCGCAGCGTGCAGGGCGCGCTGACCGCCGAGCGAGTCTGGTTGCTGCTGGTCGCGATGAGCGGCCGCTTTCCCCGGGCGGACGAGGTGGACGACGCCCGGCGCCGGCTGGAACTCGAACCCGCGGCGCTGGCGACGATCGCGCTGCTGGACCGCTGCGTGCAGGAGCCCGGGCACTACGACAGCGTCCGGCGCGACATCCGCGTGCTCGCCGGCCGGGTGCTGCTGGCGGTGGACGACGTCTCCGGGCACGATTCGCGCAGCGACGTCCAGCGCGTGGTACGCAGCCTGGTGCCGCACTGGCGGGATCACCAACCGGTCCCGACCGGCTGGCACCGGCGGGGCCGGGGGATGCGTCCGCTGACCGCCACCGAGGCCGAGCGCGTCTTCGGTCGGCCCGACCCGGCCGGCGATCCCGACCCGCTCGGCGGTCCCGACCCCGCCGGCGATCCGCCGCCCGACCCGGCCTCGGATCGGGAGACCTTGCTGGTGCCCTGGCGCAGCGTGATCGTCCTGCCGGGCGCGCCGCGTTCCGACTTTGCGCCGGAACTGGTGGCGATCGCCGCGCACACCGGCAACCGGGTCGCCGTGATCGGCTACGACTGCGCCCCGGTGATCAGTCCGCACCTGTTCCCGGCCGGGGCCGCCGACGACTTCGCGCACTACCTGCCGGTGGTGAAGTACGCGCAGCGGATCGCCGCGGTCAGCGAGGCCGCCCACCTGGGGTACCAGGGCTTCGTCGACGCGCTGGCCACGCAGGGACTGGCTCCGGCCACGGTCGTCAGCTGCCCGCTGCCGCAGATCCACCCCGGCCGTCCGGACCGGGAGACCTGGGCCGAGTACGCGACCACGCTGTGGCGCGCCCTGGTCGCACCCGAACTCGAGGCGCTCGGCGTCCACCCGCTCGATCCACCGGCCATCGACAAGGAGAACGACGCGTGAAGCTGAGGGAGTTCGCCGGTCGGCGCCACACGCCCCCCACCGAGCTGTCCGATCGGGTGTCGGCGGCCTCGCCCCACGTGCGTGCGGCCCTGCTGCAGCGACTGGGCGAGCTCGCCGACCCGCTCGGGATCCCCCGATCGGAGGACCCGAACGTCGCGCTCGGCAGGCTCGCCGACCATCTGGCGCAGGGCCGCGACGACGAGATCTGGCTGGCGCTGTACGTCCTCTCGGCGCAGCTGCCGGAGCTGGCCACGGTGCAGCGGGTGGCCCGGGCGACCCGCCTCGACGGCGCCCTGACGGCGTTCGACCAGGAGGTCCTCACCCCGCTGCTGGAGACGGGCGAGGACGAGCTGCTGCGTTCGGTCGAGGTGATCACCGACCGGGTTCTGGTCGACATCCACAACGCCAGCTGCTCGGACCTCTCCACCGGCATCCAGCGGGTCACTCGCGAGGCCGGCCGGCGGTGGCGTCGCGATCACGACCCGGTCTTCATCAACTGGCAGATGCCGGCGGCGGCCTTCGGCCGGCTGACCGACGAGGAGGCGACCCGCGTCCTCATCGACGCCCAGGCGGTCGCCCACGAGATCGACCCGTTCACCCGCCCGGTGCTGGTGCCGTGGCGCTGCACCTACATCCTGGCCGAGCTGAACGCGGAGGTTCCGCGGGCGGATCCGCTGCACGCCATGCTGCGGTACTCGGGCTGCCGTTCCGGGGCGATCGGCTTCGACTGCGTCCCGCTGACCACGGCCGAGACCGTGCAGGACGGGATGGCCAACGGTTTCGCGGCCGGCCTGGCCGCGCTGTCGCACGCGAACCGGATCGCCTGCATCTCCCGCGGCGCCCAGATCGAGTACGAGGGCTGGCGAAAGATGCTCGGCGGCACGGGCCTGACCGGGCCGGACACGGCGGCGATCCTGCTGCCCGCGCAGGCGCAGGCCCCGTCCGCACCGGCCCTGGCCAAGGCCAGGGAGCGTTTCGTCCTCGGCGATCTGCCGCTGGTGCTGTCGGTGGGCAGCCACGAGCCGCGCAAGAACCACCTGGCTCTGCTGCACGCCGCCGAACTGCTGTGGCGCAAGGGACTGCGCTTCTCGATGGCCTTCGTCGGCGGTGGCGGCTGGCACGGCGACCGGTTCGCGCATCGCATCGAGGAGCTGCAGGCCCAGAACCGGCCGGTGCAGCTGGAGCGCGGCCTGCCCGACGACCTGCTGTGGGCGGTCTACTCGCTCTCCCGCTGCACAGTCTTCCCGTCGCTGAACGAGGGGTTCGGGCTGCCGGTCGCGGAGTCCCTGGCCAGCGGCACTCCGGTGATCACCTCGAACTTCGGCAGCATGGCCGAGATCGGGGCGGGCGGCGGCGCCCTGCTGGTCGATCCCCGCGACGACCACGCCATCGCCGACGCCCTGGAGCGGTTGCTCACCGACGACGCCCTGCACGCTCGCCTGAGCGCCGAGGCAGCCGCCCGGCCGGAACGGACCTGGGATCAGTACGCGACTCAGACCTGGGCATACCTGGTCGACGAGTGAGTTACTCACCGTAGTCGAAAGTCGCTATCTGTAGCGACAAGGTGGTTTCCGGACCGGCGGTTCAAGACCGGGTGAGCATCCGACGAGCCGCTCTACATGCGCACCTTCTCCACCGGGATCTCCGCTGTGCCGCGCGGGTTCCGCCGCACCTGCTGGGCCGGTGCACTGACCGCCGGGCTGTGCCTGGCCGCCGTGACGCCCGGCCAGGCGGCGCCGTCCTCATGGTCCAGCCCGTCCGACCCGATCACCTACTCCTCGCCGGTCGAGCTGAAGACCGCCGGCCGGACCCTGGTCGTCGTCGCGGACACGAACGGCTGGCTGACCGCGCGGGACGGCTCGGGCAACGTGGTGTGGAAGTCGGCGATCGACCCGCAGCCGGGCACGCGGTCGCCCTCCAGCTCGGCTCCCTCGGTGGGCGACATCACCGGCGACGGCGTGCCCGAGGTGGTCGTCGGCGCGGGCGGCATCGACCCGAAGCTACGCCAGGCGCACGGCGGCGTCGTGGCGTTCCGGGCGGACGGCTCGACACTGTGGCGGTTCCGCACCAAGGACACCTTCAACACCTTCACCGGCGGCGGCCCGGACGGCTACAGCGACGGCGTGTTCGCCTCGCCGGCGATCGGCGACGTCGACGGCGACGGCCGGAGCGACGTCGTCTTCGGCTCGTTCGATCACTTCGTCTACGCCCTGGACGGCGCCGGCAAGCAGATCACCGCGCCCTACGACACCTGGGACACCGTCTTCTCCACCCCGGCGCTGGTCAACATCGACGACGATCCCGCGCAGGAGATCCTGATCGGCGGGGACGCCACCCCGAACGCCGCCATCAAGTGGAGCGCCAAGGGCGTGGTGCGAGCGCTGAATCCGACCCGCAACGGCATGCAGCAGCTGTGGGTCCGCCAGTTCAACGACGTCGTGCCGGGCGGGCCCGCGGTCGCCGACATCAACGGCGACGGCCGGCTGGAGGCGGTCTTCGCCACCGGCGGCTACTACAACGACCCGGTCGCCGCCCGCCAGGTCTGGGCGGTCGACGCCAAGACCGGCAGCACCGTGGCCGGATTCCCGGTGCTGCTGGACAAGCCGAGCCGGACGCACGTGGCGCTCGGCCAGCTGGTCGCCGGCGGACCGCCGGAGATCGTGCTGGGTGACCTCTACGGCGGCGTCTACGCCTTCAACGGCCAGGGTCAGCGGCTGTGGAAGGGCCGGGTGGTCTCCAACGACGTGCTCGGCCCGGGCTACGGCAACGAGGGCGGCGGCGTGATCGTCGCCGACGTCAACGGCGACGGCAAGCAGGAGGTGGTCGTGCCCAACGGGTGGGGTGGCGTCGACTACCTCAACGGTCAGACCGGTGCCTCGATCGCCGCGAAGGTCGGTGCGCCGGCGCACGCCATCGTCAGCGCCCCGGCGGTGGTCAACTTCGGCAGCCAGGGCGGCCGGCAGCTGGTGATGGCCGGAACCCGGCCCGGCTACTCCGGTCAGGTGACCGGCGTGTCGTTGCCGTCCACCTCGACGGCGGACAGCTGGCCGACCTTCCACCAGCGGCCGGATCGGATCGGTGCGCCCGCGCCGGTCGAGACCGATCGCTATCTGAAGCTCTCCAACGCCTTCTACGCCGACATGCTCGGCCGATCCGCCACCCAGGACGAGTTGCGCCACTGGGCCCGGCAGATGACCCTGACCAACACCCGGACGACCGGCGCCACCGGGTTCGAGAACAGCATCGAATACCGCCGGCTGCGGGTGGCGAACTTCTACCAGACGTTCCTCGGCCGCAACAGCTCGCCGGCCGAGCGGGACTGGTGGGCCAACGAGATCGGTTCCGGGAGAACGAACCTGGATACGGTGATGCGACAGTTCATGGCCAGCGCGGAGTTCTACAAGCAGGGCGGCGGCACGCCGGACGGTTTCGTCCGGATGATCTACGCGCGCACCCTCGGCCGGGACCCGTCCGCCGCCGAGATCGCGCACTGGCGGCAGGTGCTGGATCGGCCGAACGGCCGGTACGCCGCGATCGCCGGGATCTACGACAGCCCGGAGTCCGCGCGGCTGAGGGTGGATCGCGCCTACCGGACCTGGCTCACCAGATCCGCGCAGACCACCGAGCGTCAGTACTGGACCCAGAACGTCCTGACCACCGGCGACGAGGGGATGCGGCGTCAGGTGATGGTCAGCCAGGAGTACTACAACCGGGCACAGAGTCGCTGATCGGTCGTCCCGGTCGCCTCCGGTATGCTCCCGTCTCGTGCAACGGTACGAGGAGGTGGCGGCCGAACTGGCAGCCGCCCAGGAGAGGCTTGCCGTCCTCGAACGGGAACGCGCCGAGCTCGAGAACGAGGTGCGGTACTGGCGTGGACGCGTCCTGGACTACTGGGCGAACTCGGCGTCGAAGCTGATGCGGACCGACAGCGACGACGAGCTCGATCGGATGCGGCAGACGGTGTCGTGGCGGGTGACCGCGCCGTTGCGGTCGGTCCGTCGTCGCCTGCCGAGTAAGAGGCAGGCCGGGTGACGAACCGGGTCCTGGCCGCTCTGGAAGCCCGGTTGCGCACCGCGTCAGGCCTGCTGACGTCCCCCGGCAACGTGCCGGGGGAGGGATCGGCGGACGCGATCGAGCTGCTGGAGCTCCTGCTCGGCGCGGACCGGGTCGACGATCGCACGACCTGGCTCGCCTTCGTCGCCGCCTCCACGGTGCTGCCGACCCATACCCAGGTGCAGGAGCTGGCCTGGGAGCTGGAGTTCCTCCGGCCCCGGGAGCGCGCGGAGCTGCTGCTGCGGGTCGGCCAGCAGGCGATGGCCGAGGCGGGCGCGCCGCTGGCACGACTGAGGCCGGTGAGCGACGTCCCGTTCGTGGACGTCGACTTCTGCGCCACCCACGCCCTGCACACCGGGATCCAGCGGGTGGTGCGCAACGTCGTCCCGCGCTGGATCGCCGACGGGCATGAGATCCAGCTGGCCCGCTGGTCGCCCCGCGGGGGCGGCTACCAGGACCTGGACGAGGTCGAGACGAACCGGGTGTTGCGCTGGGACGACTCCGTGCGCGAGACGACGTCGGCCCCCGTCCGCGACGAGGACGAGCAGGATCTGCTCGTTCCCTGGAACACCACCGTCATCCTTCCCGAGGTGCCGACCGGGCCACATTGCGAGAAGCTGACCGCGCTGGTGCGCCACACGCCGAACCGGATGGTGTCCATCGGCTACGACTGCATTCCGGTCGTGAGCGCCGACCTGGTGCCGGAGCTGGAATCGGAGAAGTTCGTCCACTACCTCGCGCTGATCAAGCACACCCAGGTGGTGGCGGCGATCTCCGCGGCCGCCGCCGCGGAGTTCCGCGGTTTCGTGCGCGCCCTACCCGTCCAGGGGTTGACCGGGCCGGAGGTCGTCGACGCCGGCATGGCGGTCGAGGTCCCGGCCGGCGTGCGAGCCGGCGCGGCCACGCCGCTGGACCCCCCGCAGGTGGTCTGCGTGGGCAGTCAGGATCCACGCAAGAACCAGCTCTCCGTGCTCTTCGCGGCCGAGACGCTGTGGCGGGAAGGGCTCTCCTTCTCGTTGCGGCTGATCGGCGGGCGCAGCTGGGACGATGCCGGCTTCGCCCGGCGGGCGGCGGCCCTCAGTGCCAAGGGACGTCCGGTCACCATCGAGCGTGGGGTGGGCGACCGCGAGCTCTGCCGGGCGTACCGCCATTCCTGGTTCACCGTCTTCGTCTCGCTGCACGAGGGTTTCGGCCTGCCGGTGGGGGAGTCCCTGGCGATGGGTGCCCCGGTCATCGCCTCGGCCCGTCCGCCGATGTCGGAGATGGAGGAGGGCGGCGGCGTGCTGCTCGTCGACCCGACCGACGACGGTCAGCTGATCGACGCCATGCGGCGGCTGCTGACCGACCGGAGCCAGCGCGACGAACTCGCCGAGCAGGCTCGGGCACGGAGTTTCCTGACCTGGGACGACTACGCCGCCCGGCTGTGGGCCACGTTCTCGGCCCCCGAGGTGGCTGAGCCGGCATCGGCCCCGGCCCCGAGCGAGGCGGCCCGATGAGCCTGTCGCTGCAGATGCCGTCGGTGCGCAAGGTGGCCGAGGACCGGGCCGGCCTGGTGCTGCGCACCCTGGCGCCGGACCGGAGTCTCACCGGCGACCCGTTCGAGGAGATGCTCGACCATCTGTGCGGCGCGCCCCGGGAGGAGTGCTGGCTCGCCCTGGCGGTGATGCACGCCGAGCTGCCCGTCGAGGCCCAGGTCCGCGATCTGCACCGGCAGGGCCGGCTGGACGGGATCGCGGCCCTCCGCGAGGCGTTGACCCCACGGCGCCCCGGTCTGCGGCAACTCCTGGGTTCGGAGTCCGCCCCGCGCGTCCGGGTGCTGACCGGCCAGGTCACCGTAGACGTCACCCACACCGCCCAGACGCCGCTGGCCACCGGCATCCAGCGGGTCGTGCGCGAACTGACCCGGCGATGGGACCGCGATCACGAGATCGACCTGGTCAGCTGGACCGACGACTTCAGTGCGATCCGGCCGCTGACCGAGGAGGAGCGGGAGACCGCGCTCTTCGGGGCCGAACCGGTCGCCGCGCCGCCGCCGGAGACGGTGGTCGTCCCCTGGCGCGGCACGCACATCCTGCCGGAGCTGTCGGTGGAGCCCCGCCGGAACGAGCGGATGCTCGCGCTGGTCCGCTACAGCCGCTGCCGCACCGGCATGGTCGGCTACGACTGCGTCCCGATCACGACCGCGGAGACCGTCGTGACCGCCATGGGCGGCCGTTTCGCCGGGGCTCTGGCGGTGGCCCGGGAGATGGACCGCATCGGCGCGCTGTGCCGGGCGTCAGCCGCGGAGTACCAGGGCTGGGTAGAGATGCTGGGCGCGCTGGCGATCCCCGGTCCGCAGGTGCGGCCGGTGCAACTGGCGGTCAACGACCCGGTGATCACCCCGGCCGCGCTGGAGCGGACCCGGGTGCTGCTGGCGATGGGCCGGCCGGACACCGAGCCGCTGGTGCTCGTGGTCGGCAGCCACGAGCCGCGCAAGAACCACGGGACGGTGCTGCAGGCGGCCGAGCGGCTGTGGCGCGAAGGCCTCGCCTTCCGACTCGCCTTCATCGGCGGCCAGGGCTGGAACAGCGACGCGTTCCGTCGCCGGCTGGACGAGCTGGCGGCGGCCGGACGGCCGGTCCGGACGTTCTCCGGCCTGGACGACACCCAGCTGTGGAGCGCCTACCGACTGGCCACGGTGACCGTCTTCCCCTCCCTCAACGAGGGGTTCGGGCTGCCCGTGGCGGAGTCGCTGTCCTGCGGGACGCCGGTCGTGACCTCGGGCTTCGGGTCGATGGCGGAGATCGCCCAGGCCGGGGGAACCGTCCTGGTCGACCCACGCGACGACGACGACGTCACCGCCGGGCTGCGCCGGGTGCTGACCGAGGAGGACCTGCTCGCGCGGCTGCGTGACGAGGCGGGGCGCTGGCCACGCCGGACCTGGGACGACTACGCCCGCGAGATGTGGGACTACCTCGTCGCGGGCGTAGCGTCCTGATCGACTCTCAGACCTTGCCGCTGGTGCCGGTGTGCCAGACGGCCCGGGTGCCGGGGCTCTGGGCGTAGATCACCACGTTGCCGTCGCTCTGCACGGTGAGGTCGGTGACGTAGGGGTTGACGCTGGTGCGTGAGCTCCAGACCGGCGTGCTGCCCGAGTACAGCACGACGTTGCCGTCGTTCTGCACGGACAGATAGCTGACCTTGCGCCCGGCCGTGCCACTGGCCCACAGCGCCCGGCGCGGCGAGTACAGCACCAGGTTGCCGTCCGTCTGCAGGACCAGCCGGTAGGCCCGGTTCGGACTGTTCAGCTGCATCCCCGGATAGAGCCGCAGATCACCCGAGGCGCCCACCCTGGATTGGAAGCAGACCGTGCCGCTCTGCCACAGCGCCTTGCCGCTGCGGGAGTACACGACCAGATTCCGGTCGTCCTGCAGCACGACGGAGGCGCCGGGATTGCCGTTGGTCCGCGATGTCCAGGTCGCCTTGCCGTTGGTATACAGCACCAGATTGCCGTCGGTCTGCATCGCGAGCTTGTTCGTCCATCGGGTGCCCGGAGCGGGTTTGCCGACGACGTTGAGCACGTTGGCCGTGCACGTCGGCCCGGTCAGTACCAGACCGAGCTCCTCGCCGGCGAAGCCGTTCGCGGTGAGCACGTGCTGACCGTTGCCCGATCGCAGGAACCCGGCCTCGCTCATGCTCTGGCCGGAGTTGAGCCGGGCGCCGACCGAACTGCCGCCCACGCTCGTCACCGCACCGGTCATCTTGGCCCGGACGGAGGTCCGCAGCGCGGGCAGCCGGGCGTACAGGACGTTGCCCGGGCAGTCGGTGTTGCCGACGTCGCGGTGCCCGATGAGGTTCGGGAACCGGTGGACGTTGCCGGCCGGCAGCCGGGCGGTGCCCCCGCCGGCGCTGGTCAGCAGGGACGAGCCGAACGGATCGATCGCGTTGGTGGCCATCTTCCAGGCGATGACGTCGGTCAGGGCGCTGATCACCGGCCGGGGCACGGCGGTCGAGGTGTAGTCGCCGAGCACGCTGACGCCGAAGGTCTGGTTGTTGTAGCCGCCGGCGTGGGCGCCGACGACGGCCCGGTCGATGCCGCCGGCCCGGCCCTCGTAGATCCGGCCGTACTTGTCGACGAGGAAGTTGTAGCCGACGTCCGACCAGCCGCGGGACCGGGTGTGGAAGGCGTAGATGGCCCGCACCTGGGCCGCCGAACCGGCGGCGGTGTAGCTGTTGGTCGAGGCGGTGTGGTGGACGACGCCCACCCGCAGCTCGTTGGAGTAGGCGGGCGAGCCGCTGCGCAGGCTCTCGTCGGCGCCCCACTGGGCCCGCCGGATGATCGTCGGACGCGTGCCGACGGCATCCGCGCTGGCGGCCGGGGCCGCGCCCATCGTGGCGTCCGCGGCGGAGGTGCCGGCGTTGACCAGGTCGACCCGCAGCCCGGTCGGGATCGTGCCGTCCGCCGTGTCGACCTTGACCTGGAAGCCGTCGGCGTCGCCGGTCAGCAGCGGGCCGGAGCCGCCGCGGGCGTGCTCGGCGTCCGCC
>JBDIAG010000094.1:0-10233 GCA_039812305.1 Actinomycetales bacterium
CCGGTTGGATGGTGCGCGTGGGAGTGGCTGTGGCCGGCCGCTATGTGCGTAATGGTCGCTGGTTCGGTCGTCCATCGTGTCGTGGGCGCAACGTTGCAGGCCGACACTGGCCGCCGCGGGAGTAGCCGGTTGGATGGTGCGGGTGGGAGCGGCTGTGGCTGCCCGCTATGTGCGTAATGGTCGCTGGTTCGGTCGTCCATCGTGTCGTGGGCGCAACATTGTCGGCCGGCACTGGCCGCTGCGGGAGCAGCCGGTTGGACGACCTGCACGCGCCGACCGCTATGTTCGTAACGGTCGTCGACTCGGCATCCATTGCAGCGCCCGCCACAGCGCTGCCGGCCGCCCTGGAGGCCGTGTGCTCCGGATTGTCCGGTTGGCTGGCGTGGTCTTGCCTTGTGGCCTTGCGTACCGACGCGACGGTGCGTTCGAGATCGCCCAGGCGGGATGCTGAGGCCGTGGGACAGAGACGCCGTCGGCTGACTTGGCCAGTTGTCTGCGGAGTGGTCGGGGTATGTGTCGACTGGCCGGTGATCGCCGGTTGCTCGGCTCGCAACTGGATGCCCGGCGAATGCTCGGCTGGATGGCCAGGTGGGATGCCGGGCGGCCAGGACGCCATGGCCGTTCTTTCGTTCTAGCACCAAAGCCGAATTCAGGCGACTGCCGTTCGAACGGCTGGCTTCGTGAGGGAGTACGGGCCGGTCCGGCTTCGGGATACTTCGGCACATCCTCTCCTGGCGCGGGCACCGCCGCCGGCCCCATCACGTGGATGGGGCCAGGGCGAAAGTGCGGACTTAGCCGAGTGCGTACGTAGACCAGCGCGGACTCAGACGGCTCGGCTTCGGACGGCTCGGCTTCGGACGGTGCCCGCTGGGACGGCTGGCATTGCCAGAGCGCCGACGCAGACCGTCCGATTCAGACCGCCCGGACTCAGACCACGCCGACCATGGGCTGGCCGGTCTCCAGCAGTGTCTTGAGGCTGGCGATCACCCATGGCCAGCCGCCGCCACCCTGGTTGGGCTCCCCGCCGCCGGCCACCTCGGGCGCCATGGTCGGGTTGGCCGAGACGTCGTGGGTCAGGACCACCTTGGTGAGCGGACCGTCGAACTCCGTCAGTTCCCAGATCAACCGGGTGGGCTCCGCCTCCGGATGCCAGGCCGGGGACCAGGTGAGTTCCAGACGCTTCTCCGGGTCGACGTCGACGACGGTCCCGCTGACGGAGACGTCACCCATTCCCATCTCCTTCATCTGCGCCGTCGTCAGGTTGCGGTAGCTACCGCCCGGTGTGAGGTCGTAGTCGACGTCCCCGCCGTAGCCCCACTTGTTCGTGTACTCCGAACTCGTGATCGCCTCCCAGACCTTGCTCGCGGGTGCGCTGATGTAGACGGTGTAGACCTGAATCAGGTTGTCGGTCACGGGTTTTCCTCTTTCTTGGGATGTCGCGTTGTCGGTGGGATTGGTCTCGTCGGGGTGGATTGCTCTGGATCCGCTGGGTGGCCCGAACCGCTAGATGGCCCCGTGCCTCCAGATGACCGAGGCTCGGACACTGGCCGCCCGGACTTGGGTTGCTCGGCTTTGACCGGTTCGGCTTTGACCGGTCCGCTCATGCGCCTCGCGGACTCGGGTCGTTCGGCGGAGACGCGCTCCGACGAAGCACGCTCAGCCGAGGCTCCCCTCTCGGCCGAGGCTCGCTCGGACGAGGCCCGCTCGGCCAAGGCCTGCTCAGCCGAGACATGCTCGGCCAAGGCCTGCTCAGCCGAGACATGCTCGGCCAAGGCCTGCTCAGCCGAGACATGCTCAGCCGAGGCGCGGTCAGGCGAGACATTCTCGGATGAGGCATGCTCGGCTGAGACACGCCCAGATGAGGCATGCTCGGACTCCAGTTGATCTTTGAGGCCGAGCAGCACGGAGGCGATGCCCGCGCGCTCGGTGTACTTGCCGATCCAGCGCTCGTGGATCTGCTGGATCGGAACAGCGTTGAGGTAGTGCAACTTCTCTCGCCCCCGTTTGCGGGACGAGACGAGAGTGGCCTCCTCGAGCAGTCGCAGATGCTTCGCGACGCCGAATCGGGTCATCTCGACACGCTCGTTGACGACGGCTTCCAGGTCTCCGAGCGAGCGGCCGTCCCGCTCGAAGAGGGCATCCAGGAGGAGTCGGCGGATCGGGTCCGCCAACGCCTTGAACACCAGGTCGCTGTCCTCCACTGCATCGACATTAGGTGACCATTTGGTCACCTGTCAATGTGTGGGTCGACAGTACTCCGATCGGGTTTGCCGCTTGCGACGGTCCGGTAGGGGTGAACACGCTGCGTAGGGGTGGTCATGGTCACTGTGCGTAACGTCCCGTTAGCCCTGTTGGCGTTGTCGTGCTCGCGATATCGGCCGCTATTGGTGTCGGAACAGAAATGCGAGTTATGACCCCCGGGGAACGTTTCTCCTTGAAATAGAAATTACTCGGACTTGAGGCTCGCGGATATCGGCGACCCGTTTGTTCACGTCCGGAACATCGCGAAGAAGACGTCTGTACAGGGCGATCGATACCGCGAATGGGCTCCCGCAGATCCATTCCTGCGAACACGTCCCGGGCTGTTCGCCTGGCGGCGCGTTTCCACCCCAGGGAGATGTGGTGTGCCGCGTTTGTCACCGCAGACCCGCATCCGGGCCTGCGGTGACAAACCCGGTGTCGCAGACTCGGCCGTCGGGCAGTGGCTCGAGAGTGGCGTCAGGACAGTCCGGCGGGTGACGAACCCCGTGTCGCGGACTCGGCCGTCATAGACAAGATGCGGACCTCTCGTCTATCAGGGGCTTTTCGCGCTGTGCGTGGGCGCCCGGGTGGGCTCCGCATCGGGTTCACTGAAAGCCGGCGGGCCCCCTCAGCGCAGGTGTGCGGAGGCGCGGTTGTGCTTGGATCGAGGTGCTCCGACCGGTCGAGATCGATCGCGATCCAGCACGTGGTCGGAGAGCTGAGCATTCCATTTCCTGGCCAGTGGCCGGGTGACTGGCTCTCGGAGGCGCTGGGGTGGGCTTAGCCTGTCCGGGACTGAACCCGCTGCCACCGTGCCGCCGCGGTGCGGGCCGAATGCAGGAGTCGGGCTCAGCCCCGCGGGGCCGAGCCCGCAAGGCGCTGAATACCGACGGCAGCAGGACGTGGCGTGGCTGAGCGCGGCCGGCAGGGCGCCACGTTGCGCAGAGAGAGGGTGTCGAGCGACTGCGGCCCGGTGATCGTGTCGGTCGCGCAGTCCGAGTGCCTGCTGCGTGGGCCGAGCGGCTGAGGCGAGGGGACGCGCCTGGGATGCGCCACCAGCTCGCCTGGCCGGGCATCGGGGCGTAGCCCGGATCACGACACAACGCATCGGCCCCGTCCGAGCAGTTGCGTCACGACCCGGCGTCGCGCCCGGGACGAGGCGGAGGGTCGGGCCGTCCGACTCGCCAACGACACCGTCTACGGACTGGCCGGTCCGGTCCGGACCGACGATGGCTACGCAATTCGGCCTCCCGGCGATAGCTCATGACTATGCGACCCGGCACTGCGGCGGGCAAGCATGGTCAGGCGATCCGGCACCCCGGCGACTGGGCGTGCGGCCACGCAAACCCAGCATCGCGGTCCGAGTGGGCATGGTCAGGCACCCAGCATTCCGGCGACTGCTGGCTGCGCACTCAGCATTCCGGCGACTGCTCATGGCTCAGCAACTGCTCATGGCTTTGCGACCCAACACGGCGGCGCGGGTGGGCATGGTCAGGCAATCCGGCGTCCCGGCGACTGCTCGCTGAGCCACCCGGCATCTCGCGCAGGTGAGCATGGTCGGGCAAACCAGTGTTCCGGTGACTGGACAGGGCGATGCCACCCAGCATTGCGGCGCGAGTGGGGCGTGGTCGGGCATTCCAGCATCCTGGCCACTGATCCTGGCTACGCAACCCCAGCATCGCGGCCCGAGTGGGCGTGGTCAGGCGATCCAGCCCCGGTGACTGGTCAGGGCTGTGCGAACCCAACACCGCGGCGCGGGTGAGCATGGTCATGCAAACTCGATATCGCAGCACTGCCCGCCTGCGCGAATCCACCATCGCGGTACGGCCCGCCTACGCGAACCCACCGTCGCGGCACACCGAGCACGCCTACAACCGACCCGGGGTCGCGGTACGACCCCATCTTCGCAACCCCGAATCGCGGAACGCCTGCCTACGCGAAGCCACGATCGCCGCGCGGCCCGCCTACGCGAAGCCACGATCGCCGCGCGGCCCGTCTACGCGAATCCACCATCACGGCACGACCCGCCCAGGCGAACCCACTATCGCAGCACGGCCCGTCTACGCGAAACCGCCATCACGGCCCGTCCGAGCACGGCTCGTGAACCACTTTCGCGGCCCAAATCACGACCCGATCCAATATCTCGCAACGCCCACGAGCGCCCGCGCACACGCAGGAGGGTCAGGTGGTCGAGAGCATCGCCCGGCGGGCGTCGGGGTCGAGGACGCCCCAGCGAATCAGTTCGTCCGCCAGGGACAGGGGCTGGAGGTCGTAGATGACGGCGAGGGTCCGCAGGTCTTCCGCGCGGATCGACAGCGTGGAGGATCCGAATTCGCCGCGTTGCTCCTGAATCGTCTGGCAGTAGCGCACCAGCGGACCGGAGCGGTCGTCCGGTACGCGGGAGAGGGCGTCCAGGTCCAGGATCAGCTTCGGCGGCGGGGCGGAAGCGGCGCTCGGCGATGTGTCCGGGAGCAGCGCGGTCACCGGCACTCCGTAGAACTCGGCCAGTTCGGCCAGGCGCTGCACGGTGATGGCGCGGTCGCCACGCTCGTACGAACCGACCACGACGGCCTTCCACTGCCCTTGGGACTTCTGCTCGACACCCTGCAGTGACAGGTTCTGCTGCGAGCGCACCGACCGGAGCCGAGCACCGAGTGCCTTCGCGTAGTCAGACATGAAACCTCCGCCGTGAGAGCGCACCGCTCTGCAATGTGCCGGTAACTACGAGATGTCCAAAAGAGTGCGTAGTGTCCCGAACCAACAGGACGATAGTTACCCAGAGTGAGAACGACGTCAAGCTGTTCCAGGCCGTGTCACCTTCCGATATCCCTTTTTCTCGCTCGGCATGATGAATTCCGCTCGGGAAGGGCGGTGAGTGACACCGAATCATGGCAACTTCAGCCCTCGGGCGCAGCTTCCCCGTCCGCGCTGCGCCGTTCGGGCGGCAGCCGATGCGGCAGTGCCCGGTAACGTGCGGTAAGTTCGTCGGCAGAGCGACGAACTCCTGACCACCGTCCTGAGAGGCGGGCAAGAACCGTCCTGAGAGACGGGGAAGGGGGTGTGCTGTGGTGGAACGTACGGTTCTGTCCGACACCGAGATCTCCCGGGCGTTGACCCGGATCGCGCACGAGATCCTCGAGCGCAACAAGGGGGCGGACGATCTCGTCATCCTCGGCATCCGCACTCGCGGGGTTCCGCTGGCCCGTCGGCTGGCCGCCAAACTCGCCGACGTCGAGCCGGGAACCGACCTCGTCGCCGGAGCGCTCGACGTGACGATGTACCGGGACGACCTGCGCAGGCATCCGACCCGCACCATCGAGGCCACCGAGCTGCCCGACGGAGGCATCGACGACAAGGTCGTGGTGCTCGTCGACGACGTCCTCTTCTCCGGCCGCACGATCCGGGCCGCCCTCGACAGCCTCTCGGACCTGGGACGCCCCCGTGCCGTCCGCCTTGCGGTGATGGTCGACCGTGGCCATCGCGAGCTGCCGATCCGCGCGGACTTCGTCGGCAAGAACCTGCCGACCGCCTCGCACGAGCGGGTGCGAGTGATGCTGGCCGAGACCGACGGAGAGGACCGGGTCGTCATCTCCTCCGGCAGC
Source organism: Actinomycetales bacterium (assembly GCA_039812305.1). Taxonomy (GTDB): domain Bacteria; phylum Actinomycetota; class Actinomycetes; order Actinomycetales; family CAWJMD01; genus JBDIAG01. The sequence goes on from JBDIAG010000094.1 coordinate 5,844, forward strand.
ACCGGCGAGGCCGGCACCCGCACCGGTGACGCCGGCACCCGCACCGGTGACGCCGGCACCCGCGGCGAAAGCAGCGATAACACCGGCATCGAAGACGGCGCCACCGCGGAAGGAACGAAGTGAAGCACCTGCTGTCCGCCGGAGACCTCAGCCACGGTGAGGCGATCCGGCTGCTCGACACGGCCGAGCAGATGGCGGCCACCCAGCAGCGGGAGATGAAGAAGCTCCCGACGCTGCGCGGTCTGACCGTGGTCAACCTCTTCTTCGAGGACTCCACCCGCACCCGCACCAGCTTCGAGGTCGCCGCGAAGCGCCTCTCCGCGGACGTCATCAACTTCTCCGCGAAGGGCTCGTCGGTCTCCAAGGGCGAGTCGCTGAAGGACACCGCCCTCACGTTGCAGGCGATGGGAGCCGACGCGGTCGTCGTCCGCCACTCGGCCTCGGGCGCCCCCTACCGGCTCGCCCACTCCGGCTGGCTGCGCGGCAGCGTGCTCAATGCCGGCGACGGCACGCACGAGCACCCCACCCAGGCCCTGCTGGACGCCTTCACCATGCGCCGCCACCTCGTCGAGACCCCCACCGGCAAGGATCTCTCCGGTCTGCGGGTGGCCATCGTCGGCGACGTGCTCCACTCCCGGGTGGCCCGCTCCAACGTCCTCCTCCTGCACACCCTGGGCGCGGACGTCACGCTGGTCTCGCCGCCGACGCTCCTGCCGGTCGGCGTGGGCATCTGGCCGTGCCGCACGTCCTACGACCTGGACGCCACCCTGGCCGGCGGTGTCGACGTGGTGATGATGCTGCGGATCCAGCTCGAGCGGATGAGCACCAAGGGCGGCGGGTTCTTCCCCTCCGCCAACGAGTACACCCGCCGCTACGGCCTGGACCGCCGCCGCCTCGACATGCTGCCCGACCACGCCATCGTGATGCACCCCGGCCCGATGAACCGCGGGCTGGAGATCAGCGCCGAAGCCGCCGACTCGGCCCGCTCGACGATCGTCGAGCAGGTCTCCAACGGCGTCGCGGTGCGGATGGCGGCGCTCTTCGAACTCCTCGCGAGTTCGCCCGACGATGTGACTGGAGGCACCCGATGACCGGCTACCTGGTGCGCGAGGTGAGCCCCTTCGGCGGCGCACCCACGGACCTGCGGATCGACGCCGACGGCGTGATCGCCGAGGTCGCTCCCGGCCTGGCGCCGCGGGAGGGCGAGCGGGTGATCGAGGCGGCCGGCCTGATCGGGCTGCCCGGTCTCGTCGACCTGCACACGCACCTGCGCGAACCCGGCCGGGAGGACGCCGAGACGGTCGCGACCGGTTCCGCGGCGGCCGCTCTGGGTGGCTTCACGGCGGTGCACGCGATGGCCAACACCGACCCGGTGGCCGACACCGCCGGCGTGGTCGAGCAGGTCTGGCGGCTCGGCCGGCGGGCCGGACGGGTCGAGGTGCGCCCGGTCGGCGCGGTCACCGTCGGGATCGCCGGGCAGCGACTGGCCGAGCTCGCCGCGATGGCCGACGCGATCGCCGAGGTGCGGGTGTTCAGCGACGACGGGCACTGCGTCTCCGACCCGCTGCTGATGCGTCGCGCGCTGGAGTACGTGAAGTCCGTCGACGGTGTCGTCGCCCAGCACGCCCAGGAGCCTCGGCTGACCGAGGGCGCGCAGATGCACGAGGGCGACCTCTCCGGGGTGCTCGGGCTGGCCGGCTGGCCGGCGGTCGCCGAGGAGGCGATCATCGCCCGGGACGTCCTGCTGGCCGGCCATGTCGGCTCGCGACTGCACGTCTGCCACGTCTCGACGGCCGGGTCGGTGGAGATCCTGCGCTGGGCCAAGTCCCGCGGGGTGGACGTCACCGCCGAGGTCACCCCGCACCACCTGCTGCTCACCGACGAGGAGGTGCGCAGCTACGACCCGGTGTTCAAGGTCAACCCCCCGCTGCGCACCCGGGCCGACGTCGAGGCCGTGCGAGAAGCCTTGGCGGACGGAACGATCGACATCGTCGCCACCGATCACGCGCCGCATCCGCTGGAGTCCAAGGACTGCGAGTGGGCGGTCGCGGCGATGGGGATGACCGGGCTGGAGACGGCCCTGTCGATCGTCCAGCACACGATGGTCGAGACCGGCCTGCTCGACTGGTCGGACGTGGCCAGGGTGACGTCCACGAAGCCGGCCCAGATCGGCCGGATGCGTGGCTACGAGCAGCCGCTCGCCGTCGGCGCGCCAGGACACCTGGTGCTGGTGGACCCGTCGGCGAGTCGCCCGGTCGACCCCGCCGAGCACGCCACGATGGGACGCAACAGCCCGTACCGCGGGTTGGAACTGCCCGGCCGCGTGGTCGCCACCTTCCTGTACGGGCACCCCACGGTGCTGGACGGCCGGCTGGCCGAACCCGTGGACGAGGTCGAACTGGGCCGGCGGATCGCCGCCGCGACCCGCGAGTCGCTGGAGGCGTCCCGGTGACCACTCCCATTGCGGAAACGGACGGCGTGATGAGCGCCGATGTCGCCACCACCGGCGAGATCTCGCTGGTCAGCCGTCAGGGCCGGGCGTCGGCGGGGCGGGCCGAGCCGGCCGTCCTGATTCTCGAGGACGGCCGCGTCTTTCGCGGGAAGGCTTACGGCGCACTCGGTTCCACGGTCGGCGAGGCAGTGTTCTGCACCGCGATGACCGGCTACCAGGAGACCCTGACCGATCCTTCCTACCACCGGCAGGTGGTGGTGATGACCGCCCCGCACATCGGCAACACCGGGTGGAACGACGAGGACGACGAATCGTCCCAGATCTGGGTGAGCGGCTATGTCGTGCGCGACCCGGCCCGGCGGACGTCCAACTGGCGGGCGACGAAGGATCTGGCGACCGCGCTGGCCGACCAGGGAGTGGTCGGGATCAGCGGTGTCGACACCCGCGCCCTGACCCGGCACCTGCGCGACCGGGGCGCCATGCGGGTCGGGGTATTCTCCGGCGCGGAGGCCACCGCCGACGTGACCCAGCTGCTCGAGCGGGTCCGGTCCACCCCGGCCATGAAGGGCGCCGACCTGGCCGCCGAGGTGACCACGCCGGAGACGTATGTCGTTGCGGCCGAAGGCGAGAAGAAGTTCACGGTGGCCGCCATCGACCTCGGCATCAAGGCGATGACACCGGCGTTGCTGGCCCGTCGCGGCATCGAGGTGCACGTGTTGCCGGCCACCTCGACGGTCGAGGACGTGCTGGCGGTCAACCCCGACGGGGTCTTCTTCTCCAACGGCCCCGGTGACCCCGGTGCCACCACGCACGTGGTGGAGGTGCTCGGTGAAGTGCTGGCGCGCAAGATCCCGTTCTTCGGCATCTGTTTCGGCAACCAGCTGCTCGGCCGCGCGCTGGGCCTGGGCACCTACAAGCTGGTCTACGGTCACCGCGGCATCAACCAGCCGGTGCTCGACCGGCTCACCGGCAAGGTGGAGGTGACCGCCCAGAACCACGGTTTCGCGGTGGCCGCTCCCGGCGACACCGCCGCCACCGGCGAACCGTTCGACACGCAGTACGGCCGCGCCGTGGTCTCCCACGTCAGCCTCAACGACGGCGTCGTCGAGGGTCTGAGATGCCTTGACGTGCCGGCGTTCTCGGTGCAGTACCACCCCGAGGCCGCAGCCGGCCCGCACGACGCCGGCTACCTGTTCGACCGTTTCGCTGAGTTGCTGGAATCCCAGAAGGGGCGCTGAATGCCGCGCAGAACTGACATCGACTCGGTGATGGTGATCGGCTCCGGGCCGATCGTCATCGGGCAGGCCTGCGAGTTCGACTACTCGGGCACTCAGGCCTGCCGGGTGCTGCGCGAGGAGGGTCTGCGGGTCATCCTGGTGAACTCCAACCCGGCGACGATCATGACCGACCCCGAGTTCGCCGACGCCACCTACGTCGAGCCGATCGTGCCCAGCGTGGTCGAGTCGATCATCGCCAAGGAGCGACCGGACGCGCTGCTGGCCACCCTAGGCGGGCAGACCGCGCTGAACACCGCGATCGCGCTGGCCGAGGCCGGTGTGCTGGAGAAGTACGGCGTCGAGCTGATCGGCGCCAACGTCGAGGCGATCCAGCTGGGGGAGGACCGGGAGGCGTTCAAGGGCGTCGTCGAGCGCTGCAACGACCGCCTGCCCTGGGCCGGCAAGGAAGCCGACGAGGGCACTCACGCCGGTGCCGTCGGCCGCGCCGAGTCGGCTCGCTCGGTCATCGCCCACACGATGGACGAGGTGCTGGCCGCCGTGGACGAGCTCGGCTATCCGCTGGTGGTGCGGCCGTCCTTCACGATGGGCGGGGTGGGCTCCGGCTTCGCCCACGACGAGGACGACCTGCGCCGGATCGCCGGCGCCGGACTGCACGCCAGCCCGACCACCGAGGTGCTCCTGGAGGAGTCGATCCTCGGCT
>JBDIAG010000095.1:0-10202 GCA_039812305.1 Actinomycetales bacterium
ATCCGACCGGTGATCGCCGGTCAGATCGAGCGGTAAGTGGTCAGTCGGCCCACAGCCGGTCAACGTACGGCGAACCGGGCGGGACGTCAGGCCCCGGTGACCACCCGGAAGAACACCACGGCGATGTCCGTGTCGTTGACATAGGCGTAGGGATGGTCGCTGGCGATGGTGACGGTCTGCCCCGCCTCCACCAGGACGGGGCCGGTGGTCAGTTCCAGCCGGAGCCGGCCGGTGAGGACGTGGTGCAGCTCCTGGGCCCCGGCCCGGTCGGGCTGGGCGTCGTAACGGGCGCCGGCGACCAGGATCCACTGCCACAGTTCGGCTCGCGGCGACCGGGTGGCTCCCAGCAGCAGCGCCTCACTGCCGAGGCCGTCCCGCCACACGGCCGTGGGCGCGAACGCCGACTCCGCCGTCCGAGGTGCGACGTCCGGCAGCGAGAGGGCGGCGAAGTCGGTGTTCAGGGCGCGGGCGATCCGGTCGAGGGTGACCAGACTCGGATTCGCACGTCCCAGTTCGACATCGGTCAACATGCGGCGGCTGACGCCGGAGACCTCCGCCAATTGATGCACCGTCCAGCCGCGCGTCTTGCGCAGCCGCCTGATCCGCTCCCCGACCCGGGTGACGAATTCGGGGGCTGCCCCTCGTTCGACCCGCGCTGTGTCATCCATGGTGAGCACGATACGTGTCCGCCGCCCGCGCTGTTCACCAGTTGGTTCACCGCATGCTGAGACGGTCAGAGTGAGTTTCGCAGGCCGTCCAGGAATGCCCCGATCAGGGCGAGACCCTCACGGAGCGTGTCGGTTTCGTCGGCGAAGCCGATCCTGACCGTGCCTTCGACATCGAAGGCAGCGCCGGGCGTGACCATGACGCCGGTCTCCTCGATCAGCCGCACGCACAGCTCGTAGGAGCCGATCGGCGCCCGGTAGCGAACCAAAGCCGTTGTGCCCGAGGAGGGTTTGACATAGTCGACGTCGTCGCAGCCGCTGATCCAGGCATCCAGGATCGCCAGATTGGTGCGGGTGAGTGCCCGGCTCCGGTCCAGGATCGCGTCACGGTTCTCCAGCGCCACACAGGCGAGAAGATCGTCGATCCGTCCGACGCTGATCGTGTTGTAGTCGCGGTGGACACTGACCGCGCCGAGCAGAGTCGCCGGCGCCACGATCCACCCCAGACGAAGCCCGGCGAGCGAGTACGGCTTCGACATGCTGCCGGTGGAGATGCCGTGCTCGTAGAGATCGACGATGGAAGGCGTCCAGCCGTCGCCGTCCTGGTCGATACCCCGATAGACCTCGTCACACAGCACCCAGGCGCCGACCCGCTCGGCCAGGCCGGCGATCCGGCTCAGACCGTCGCGATCGATGAGACTGCCGGTGGGATTGTTGGGATTGTTGATCGCGATGAGTTTCGTCTCGGGCGTGATCAGGTGCTCGAGTTCGGCCAAGTCGGGCAGCCAACCGTTCTCCTCCCGCAATCGCAGCAGATCGACCTTCGCGCCATAGCTCTCCGGAATCGAATAGTGCTGCTGATAGGTCGGCAGAACGCTGATCACGTGGTCACCCGGTGCCACCAGCGTCTCGTGCACGAGAGCATTGGCGCCGACGGCCCCGTGGGTGATCATCACGTTGTCGGCCTCCTGGCCGGCATAGAGCCCGGCGACGAGCCGACGTAGTCGCGGACTGCCCGGGATCGGGCCGTACGTCAGCGGCAGCGCCTCCATCTCGGCGATCACCGCGTCACGCCGGCCTGACAACTCGAGCAGTTCGCCCGTCGTCAGGGACCTCACGCAGGTCTCGGCCAGGTTGTAACGGCACTCGTTCTCGTACCGATCCATCCAGATCTCGACCTGGAAGTCACGGATCCTCATGGGGGGCCGTCCTTTCGGGAAGGGCGCACACGGCGCAGAGTAGGGCTCGCCAACCGCGCCCACATGCGCACTATACTGCACTTCAGGCCATATGGGCAACATATTGCTCACATGCGACTGCCCCGGTGCCGGTGCCGACCGGCGATCGTTTCCTCTTCAGCACTTGCGGGGGGTCGCGGCGTGCGCGGCAACGTCTACGCCACGGACGCGACACAGAAGGACCTGGACAAGGCCTCACCTCGTTGCTTCCGGTCACCCAGCATGAATCAGGGCATCGCCATCGCCGGCGAGCGGGTCTACCTCAACTTCGAATCCGGTTCCTTCGAATTCGACGGACGGAACGGGCCGGCAGCCACGAACGTCATTCCCGGCCTGCACACGGCGAAGCTGGACTCACTCACCGAACTCCTGGATCAGTGAGCGGCCATCGTCATTTCAGCAGGACGGCCGCGCGCGCCTGCGCCTCGGGCGTACGCGCCATCCACTCGATCATCGGGTCCGAGACGCGCAGGAGCAGATCCGTTCCCCCGCGCACCTGTTCCGGAAAGTAGGGACTCGTGAGCACCGGCACGGGCTGCAAGGCGCGAATGCGATCACGTTGCTCGTCGGTCGGGTCCATGATGACCCCACCGGTGACGTCGGGGGCGTAATCTCCGAGGGGACCATTGCCGCCGGGCTCCCACAAGGAGATGAAGGTCTCGCCGAGCACCATTCCGTGCAGCATTTCGCACAGGGAGCCGATCCGATGGCAATAGTCGTTCGGATGCTCGAGCATCACTCCCGTGCAGGGATTGTCGCTCGGGTCGCTGAGATCGATCTCGACCACCCACACTCCCTGGCATTCCCGCCAGATGACCAGCCGGTCGGGACGATCCAGGTGCAGATCGGAAAGGCGCTGCGGCAGGTCCTGCACGATGTTCAACCGATTGTTCGAGACCTGGTACCAGGTGCGCAGGGCCTCCGGAAACTGACATCCGAGCCGTTTCTCGGTGGCCGCGATCTCGGCGTCCACCGAGAGGTCCGGCTTCAGCGGCTGCGCGTACCACTGCTCGACGAACTGCTCGAAAGCCGCCCACATCGGTTGCATTGCTCCGTCCCTCCACTACCCGCCACGATGCCACAGCATGGTCGCGAACACCCTCGGCGAAGGCCGGGCCCGAGGTTCGTCCGCCGACCTCCACCGGCCGGTCGTCGTTCTCCAAGCCTTCCGGTCCGGAGCGCCTCGGGGTCCGCCGTACGGACCGGACGCCTGCCCCCGACAGTCGGCGGACGCGGACGCGGACCGCGGCGGGCCACTCCCCGGCTGTTGAAATCCGTTGGCCGGCAAGGATTCCCGCTTGGTCTCGGCCCGGGCCGATCGGACCGGCCGATCTCCCTCCGCCGGCCGCCCGGATCGACGCGGACAGGTGCGGCGAACCACGAGGCGTCGCCGCGAACCTTCGGGTGGGAATGCGCGCGACCCCCGGAACTCCCCTTCCGACGTGTGGAAGCGGGAGGGCCCGGGCAGGGCCGGCCCGAGCGTCCCCCACACTGCGGCCCGCGGCCGCCGCACTCGGCGGCTTGCCTCGCACTCGCGCCGAGCGCCGGCCCGGGGTCGTTGACGTAGGGCCTTGCCGCCGAGCGTGCGCCTGTCATCCGGGCGCCGGCGACCTCGTCGCTTTCGCGCCTCGAGGGGCACCTGCGCACCGGGCGTCGAGGCGGATTCGTCAGCCCAATGCTCGGCTCTGGATCCAGTCCATTCCGCGATCGGGGAGTACCTTGCGGGCCACCAGAGTCGGCTTCGCCATGAATCCGACGGCGTAGCGCGTTCGAGGACGGCGAGCTGTCACCGATCGCTCGATCGCGCGGGCCACGACGTCGGGATCCGAGGCCCGTCGGGCGATCGGCCCGCTCATTGTCTCGGCCATTCTGGCGACTTTCGCGGCGTACGCGCCGTGGCCCGACGCCTCCTTGGCGGTATCCATGGCGATGTCGCCCCATTCGGTGGCGATGCCGCCCGGCTCGATCACCACCACCTTGATGCCGAATGGCGCCACCTCGGTCCGCAGCGCGTCCGAAAGGCCTTCCACGGCGAACTTCGTCGCGTGATACCAGCCGCCGAAAGGCGTGGTGATCTTGCCGCCGATCGAGGTGATGTTGACGATCGTCCCGCTGCGCTGCGCGCGCATCCGGGGCAGAACGAGCTGGATCAGCCGCGCCAGGCCGAACAGGTTCACTTCGACCTGGCGACGGGCCTCGGCCATCGGCACGTCTTCTATCGCGCCGTACGATCCATAGCCGGCGTTGTTGACCAACACATCGATCCGGCCCGCCTCGTCGAGGATGTGCTCGATCGCGGCCGTCATCGACTCCTCCGACGTGACATCGAGGGAGAGAGCGCGCACGCCCTCCGAGGACAATTCCGCGAGACGGTCGAGCCGGCGGGCGGCCCCGTAGACGATGAAGCCGGCTCGGGCGAGCCGGCGGGCAGTGGCTGCGCCGATGCCCGACGAGGCACCGGTGACGAGGGCGACGCGTTCCATTTTCCCGCTCCTAACTGACTGGTTGGTTGATAGTGAACGCCGCCTGCGCGGGTTTGTCAACTATCCGGTTAGTCGATAGCCTCGACAGGTGATTGCCAGGGATGCCGCCGCGACGAAAGCCCGGTTGCTCGAGGCGGCCACCGAGGAGTTCGCCGAGTACGGGATCGCCGGGTCGCGGGTCGACCGGATCGCCCGGAAGGCGCGGTCGAACAAGGCGCAGATCTACCACTACTTCGGCAGCAAGGACGGCCTCTTCGGCGCCGTCCTGGAGGCCTACACGCGCCGGGCGGTGGAGTCGGAGTACTTCGACGCGACCAACCTCCCGGAGACCGCCGCCACCATCTTCGACGACTTCGAGCAGCACCCCGAACTGGCCCGCCTGGTCAGTTGGTACCGACTGGAGGCCAGCCAGGCGCCGATGCCACAGATGGCCGCCGCCAACCACGCGAAGATCGCCGCCATCGAGCAGGCCCAGTCGCAGGGTCTGGTCACCGACCGGCTCCCGGCGGACATCATCCTCGGCCTGATCCTGACGATCGCCACCGCCTGGACGGACCCACCGGCGGGCTTCGAGACGATCGAACGGAACCACTCGGCAGCGCAACGGCGGGCCTATGTGGCGGAGGCGGTCGCCCGCATCGTGGCCGTGTGAATCCGCGTCTCAGTCGATTCCGCCGCCGTCGGTGCACGTCGAAGTAAAGCGTGCTATACGTATAGCACCCTATACACGGAGGTGCGTGATGGTGACCCGCTGGACTCTCGCCGTGCTCGTCGGGCTGGCCGTCGCCAGCGTCGTCGGACTGCTGGCCTGGCTGCTCTCCCCGGTGACCCCGGCACTGTCCGGAGTCGTCTTCGCGGTCACCAGCCTCCCTGTCGGGATCACCCTCGGCTGGGTCATCTTCGTCGCCCCGGCGACGATGCCCACGTCGCCGCACGCGGAGGATTCGATCGAGGTGACCTGGATGGACCAGGCGTTGACCGGCACCGCGACCGATCTCGTGGTCGTGATCGGCCTGACGCTCGCCGCGGTCTCGATCACCAGGTGGGAACTGCCGACCGTCCTCCTCCTGCTGGCTCTGCTGATCGTCGCGTTCGGCTCGGCATCCGTGCGGTACACGTTGGCGCGGCACCGGGCGATCCGGGCGTGAAGAACAGCGTGCGCGAACGACGGCAAGCCGCCGGATGGTCGCAGGCCCATCTTGCCGAACGGCTGGAGGTCACCCGGCTGACCGTCATCTCCATCGAGAAGGGACGTTTCGATCCGAGCCTGCCACTCGCCTTCCGCATCGCCAGGACGTTCGGATGTGCGATCGAGGACGTCTTCGACCCGGACGAGAACGACCCGGCCGGATAGCCCGCCCGCGATCCTCGCCATGCCCCGTCCGGCGTCCGGGCCGCTCGCGCCCGGGCTTGCCAACCTTCGATTTGCGGGTTGAATGGTGGAGGTGAGCAACGATGCGGAACAGGTGGTCAGTGCCGAACTCGTGATGGACGCCGAGCCTGCCGTCATCTTCGAGTGGATCGCCGATCCGGCACGACAACCTCTCTGGGACGGGAACGACAACCTGCGATCGGCTCCGGAGGGTCAGCGGGTGCGGGCCCGCGGCGAGGTCTTCACCATGACCCTGTCGATGGGCCAGATCCGCGAGAACCACGTCGTCGAGTTCGAGGAAGGCCGGCTGCTCGCCTGGCGGCCCAGCGAACCCGGAAAAGAGCCACCTGGCCACCTATGGCGGTGGGAGCTCATTCCGGTGGACGACCAGCACACGCTCGTGCGCCACACCTACGACTGGACCGAGCTCACCGATCCGGCACGCTTCGAGCGGGCCAGAGCGACGACGTCTGCGAAGCTCCGAGCCTCACTGGAACGGCTGGCCGGCCGTCTCTCCGCCGACTAACCGGTTGTGTGCGAACCGGCCGGCGATCGCTGGCCGCTCGGCACCTGAGTAGGTCACTGGGCTGACAACGGGTCAGTCGAGTTCGTCGCCGACCGGCAGTCGGGCGTTCATCGCGGCACGTTGCTCGTCGGTCGCGCCAGGCCCCGGCCAGGCCAGGATCTCCGAGACTTCGGGATGACCGTCGCACCGGGCGCACGCGGTGGCGACGGCAACCTCCCCGCCGCAGCCGTCGTGCCGGTAAAGGACCGGTGGCCCGTCCGGAGCCATCCACCGATCTCCCCATTCGGTCAGCGCCATGACGACGGTGCCCAGTTCACGCCCCTTGCGAGTGAGCCGATACGTCCGCGTCGCCGCTGTGCCGTCGGGTTCGGCGATCTCCATCAGACCATGGGCCACGAAATCGCCGAGTCTCTTGGCGAGGATGTTCGGCGCTATGCCGAGTCGACGTTCGAACTCGGAGAACCGCGTCATTCCCGCGAAGACGGCGTTGCGAATGATGAGCAGACTCCACCGCTCGCCGATCAACTCCAATGCCCGGGCCGCCGAGCAGTTCTCGCGTTCGTAGAGGCGCCCCAGCACGCCACCAGACTAGAGCAAGGGCTTGCATGACGCTAGTAGCCGTTCTACCGTTACTAGCGTCATGCAAGTACCAAGGAAAGGAGACGCATCATGGCGCTACCCGAGATCGTGAGCGAGGAGCGCTGGCTGGCAGCACGTAAGGACCTGCTGGAGCAGGAGAAGGAACTCACCCGGGCGATCGACCGGCTGAACACCGCTCGACGGCAGCTGCCGATGGTGCGAATCGAGAAGGACTACCGATTCACCGGCGCGGAGGGCGAGATCGGCTTACCGGACCTCTTCGGGAATCATCCGCAGCTGATCGTGCAACACATGATGTTCGGGCCGGAGGCGGAGACCTGCTGCAGCGGTTGCGCAGCCATGGCCGACGGGGCCTCGCATCCGCGAGTGCTCGCCCAGTTGGCCGGACGCAACACCGCGTTCGCCGCCATCTCCCGGGCACCGTATCCGAGACTGCGGGCCGTGCAGAAGGCGCGCGGATGGACGTTCCCCTGGTATTCCTCGCACGACAGCGAATTCAATTACGACTTCCACGTCTCGATCGATCCCTCCGTCCGCGCGGTGCAGTTCAATTTCCGCGATGCGGAGGACCTCGTCGCAGCCGGTCAAGGCTGGTTGACGTCCTTCGTGGGCGAGCAGATGGGAATCAGCTGCTTCCTGCGCGATGGAGACGACGTCTTTCTCACCTACTCGACGCAAGGACGCGGGGTCGAGGTGATGATGCCCGCCTACCACCTGCTGGATCTCACCACCTTCGGCCGGCAGGAGGAATGGGAGCGACCGACCGGGCGCGCACCGACCGTCTACTTCAGCGACAGAGGCATTCTCAATACCGACGTCGTGCCGGGATGACCGGTCGCGGTTCTGCGGTCAGTCGACGAAGGCCGGTGCTGGATTCCGCCAGTGCTCATGCAGGAGTGAGATCTGCTCCGGCACGACTCGCGCCACCGAAAGGGGCGGTAGATCGTCCACCTCGAACCAGGCGACTTCGCTCGTCTCGTTGCTGGTGAAGCCGAGGTCCGGCTCCTCCAGGGGCTCGCAGACGAAGAAGAACTTGTAGACGTGCCGGTCGTAGACCGGCACGTGCGGCCACTGATGCCGGTCGATCACCCCGGCGAGATGCACCGCCCGCACACGCACTCCGGCCTCCTCCGACACCTCCCGCTCGATGGCCTGGCGAGGCGTCTCGAGGATGTCGCACCAGCCACCGGGCAGCGTCCACAGATCGTTGTCGGCGATCTCCCGCACGAGCAGAACGCGGCCCGAGAGGTCGAACACTCCCCCTCGCACGTCGATCTTCGGGGTCGTGTACCCGGCGACCGTGGCGATCTCGCGATCGTAGGCGGGCAACTCGTTCCCGGCGACGTGCTGCATCACGTCACGGGCGAGGGCGCCGATGCGGTGGAAGCGATCGACGTCGAAACTGCTCTGCGTGTAGGCGAGCCCGGACTCGGAGAGCGCGGTCAACTCCATGGCGATGCGCCTGAGGTCTTCCGCGGGCGATGAGGACGTCATGCCTCGAGGCTACGATCCCCTCCGCGGGCCAGGAGCGGCAGCCACACCTCGTCCACGATCTCGACGATCGCCTCCTCCGAGATGGGACGCAACGTCATCAGCATGTCGTGCCGGAAGAGGTCGAACGGCAGATCCACGATCCGGGACGGACGGGGCACGTCCGGGAGCTCGCCGCGCCTCACCGCCCGGCCGACGATCACCTCGAAGGGACTGGGTTGGCCCACGGGACGCAGGGTCTCGCGTAGCTTGCTGATGCTCGTGCCGGTGTCCCGGAAGTAGTCCATGAGCTGGAGGCTCAGCAGGGTGATCGTGCGAGCGCGGGCCTCATTCGCGTTGCGCAGGTACTGCATCGCGTCGTCGCGGAGATCGCCGGTGTCGGGCAGCGGGATCGGCGTCCAGTACCGGGCCAAGGTGGCGCGCAGCAGTTCGTCGCGCTGCGGCCATCGCCGATAGAGCACCGGACGGCTCGTGCCGGCACGAGATGCGATCGCCTCGTAGGTGAAGCCGTGATAGCCGTTCTCCAGGAACACCTCCCAGGCGGCGGCGAGGAGCGCCTCCTCGAGCTCGGCGCCCCGTCGGCGCGTCCCGCGCTCACGTTCGTCCTCGTCCTTTGGAATCACTTGCGTATCTTATCGCGCCGACGTAGTCTCGTTTTAGATACAGGCATGTACTTAAGGACGGGCATCCATGTCTTCACATCCCATCGACCGGACTGCGCTGCGCACCGCCGCGGCGATCCTGGTCGGCGCCATCACGGTGATCCTCGACTCGACGATCGTCAGCGTCGCGCTGCACGAACTCGCCACCGATCTCGAGACGGACGTCGGCACGATCCAATGGGTCAGCACGGCGTATCTGCTGGCGCTCGGGGTGGTCATCCCCCTCGTCGCGTGGCTGCAGAGCCACCTTGGAGCCAAGCGGCTGTGGATGGCCTCGCTGACCCTGTTCCTCCTCGGCTCGATGCTGTGCGCCTTCGCCTGGAATGCCCCGAGCCTCATCGCCATCGGCGCCGTCCAGGGCGTCGGCGGCGGCGCGATGCTGCCGTCGATGACCACGATGATCATGCAGGCGACACCCGAGAGCGACCGGGCGCGATTGATGTCGCTGGTCGCGCTTCCGACCGCCATCGGCCCGATCGTCGGCCCGGTGATCGGCGGGCTGATCCTCGGTGCCGGCGACTGGCGATGGCTGTTCCTGGTCAACGTGCCGTTCTGTCTGGTGGGGCTGTTCCTGGCGTGGCGGATGATCCCCGCCGATGGACCCAGCCGGCCCACGCGACTCGATCTCGTCGGGTTGCTGCTGCTGTCGCCCGCGCTGGTGGCGCTGCTGTGGGGTCTGTCGAACGTGGCCGGCGATGGCGGCGCGGTCGGGGCCGATGTGCTGATCCCGGTGGCCGGCGGCGGCGCCCTGCTGATCGTGTTCGTCCTGTGGGCCCTGCACCGGCGGGGCGACGCCCTGGTCGACCTGCAGGTGCTGCGCTCACGTCCCACCTGGGCGGCGACGGCGCTGATGTTCCTCTCCGGCGCCTCGCTCTACGGCGCCATGCTGCTGCTGCCTTTGTACTGGCAGGAACTGCGCGGCCAGGACGCCCTCGGTGCCGGTCTGCTGCTGATTCCGCAGGGCGTCGGGTCGCTGCTGTCGCGTAGTGTCGCCGTCCGCCTGCTCGATCGCATCAGTGCTCGCGCGGTTGCGGTGAGCGGATTCGTCCTGGTCGGCCTGGCCACCGTGCCGTTCGCGCTCGCCGGCGCCGACACGCAAATCTGGCCCTTGATGGTCGCCCTGTTCGTCCGGGGCCTCGGTCTGGGGATGGTCGTCATCCCGATG
>JBDIAG010000096.1:0-10190 GCA_039812305.1 Actinomycetales bacterium
CTCCGGAGGCACTGTTACGTTGCTAGACAGATGCGACTGTAGTGCTGTGACCTCATCAGGCGACAGCGGTTTGCACAAGTCCACCGCAACATTGAACGCTGTCAAATCGATATCGCTGGCCTGATTGGCTGCCGGCGCTCCTACGCCAGCTTTATTGGTGACCGCACTGACTGGTTTGGCCGACGCGGTGCGCGCTTGCTGGTGAACCACATGCTGTTGTGTGATCGCGAGATATTTGCCGAGCCAGTTGGCGTCTAAAGTCGCCAACGAATCGGCTTCCATCTGTAGCGTTGGGCTGACGTTTTTCGTATGGTCACCGACTGCGAGTATGTGTGCTTTGGCGCCATACGATTGAGCGATCTGAAAGGCGATGCGCAAGTCCTCATCGCCCGAAATGATCACGGCGTCGGTGATTGCGCGGTTGCGCGCGAGTTCGATCAAGTCGGTAACGATGAGCGAATCAACCCCTTTCTGCTCACCCGCCGTGTTGAGAGTACCGAGGCGAAGTTTTACGCCGGGCAGATGAGCCAATGCGGCTTGATCAATCGATGGCCGCGGACCGGACAAGGCGTCATACCAGTAAACGCGGAGGAGGTTCTCGATTCTCGTCTGATCCCGTGCTCGTTGAGCTAGATCCTCGATCAGCTCGGCTTGCGATGTGATCGAAATGTCACGGCGGGGAACTTGCTTGCCGGCGATGGCTTGAGCGCCTGCGGCGAAGAAATAGCCTGCATCTACCAGGATGGCGTAGCGGTCCATAATGTGTCCTTTCGGATTTGGGAAAGTAAAAGGCCCCTTTCGGGGCCAGAACATAGGCCGCGGCAGCCAAATAGAACATAGGGCGTGACCGTCGGCGAGTTGCAATTGTATGGAAATTCACCGGTAAATTCAAGGCCGCTTCGGGTTTTTGAAGTTAGCTTGCTGAACCAAGCCAGGAGCGGGGCTATCAATCCTCGCAGCGGCGGAAAGCGCCTGCAACACCATTGGGTCCCGCATCTGGCGAGCCAATTTTTCCAACGTCGCAGCAGCGTCAGCGGGCGATGCCCGCCCGGTTTCGGTCATCGCCCGCATGATTTCCCCCTGCCGCGGTGTAGCCACCGTGCCGTAGCTATAGAACGTCGTCAACACGCCCTCGTGCCCCAAGTTCTGCGACCACGCCTTGAAAGCTTCTGGCGACTGGCACAGCTTTTCGCCGAGCGCGACCAGCGTGTTGCGGAAGCTGTGCGGGTTGAAATAGGGCAGGCCGGCAGCAGCGAAAGCCTGCTTAAAGAGGTCGCGGATCGGGGTGGTATTGCTCCAATGCCCGCGATCCAGCCCCGCGGCCTCGAAGCTGTGGTTTGCGCCAACCCGTACCTTCGTCCGGGGAAACAGCGGGTCGTCGTTGCCCCATAGGCGACCCCTGCGCAGGAAGTCGACCCAGTCGGCCACAATCTGCTTGATGTCGTCGCCGACCGGGAAGAAGAATGTCGTGAAGGTCTTGCTGAACTTCGTCTTCACTTCGCGCGCATCTTGGTGCACGCAACCGGCGGCAAGGTCGATATGCTTGAGTTTCAGCGAGGCAATGGCGCTGTCGCGCGCGCCGGTCAGCAGTGTGAAGGCGAGCAGCGCTCGATTGCGCTTCTCAATGTCGGTCGCTGTCGGCATGGTCGTGATGACGTGCTTGATCTGCTCCAAAGTCGGCACTGGACGTAGACGGTGCGCGGTGGCAATGCGGCTATCCTTGTCCGGCATGTTGAAATACTCGGCGTCGGAATAGCACAAGCTGGACTTGTAACCGGGCTGTCCAGCCAACCAGTGAAAAAACCGCTTGAGGTGTGACAAGGTTGCATATTGCGTCGACTTGCTCAGCTTCTCGCCGGTCGTCTTGCTGTCTTGGTCGGACAGATGGCGTTTGAACGCTACCGCCTGTTCGTGGTGAAACGTCTTGAAATCACGATAGCGGGTATAGGACTCGAAGCGCGCCATCGTCGCCGCAACGGCGTCGACAGTGGCTTCGCTGTACCGCTCGGCCTCGCGCAGATAGGCGAGGTACTGGCGCTTGATCCGTTCGTTTTTTGGGTTGTGCGTGGTCACGTCGTCTTACTCCCGCGTGAAGTCATGGTTTACGGAAGGGCTGCTGCTCTCGTCTATGTGTTGCAGCGCTTCCGGCAGGGTGACTTCCAGATTCCCGCGCGCGGCGCCGATTTTGGCGAGGCTGACGCGACGGTAGATAAGCGCATCGCAGGTCGGGCAGATGCCGATCAGGTTGCCGCTGGTCGTAGTGATCGGCCTGTAGTCAGCCATTTCACCGGCAGGACGCTGCGGGCAGCGACAGCGGACGCAATAGATTTGCCCCGGCGCACACGGGCGCTTGTTGCTGCGGTTACGGCGGGAGAGAAAGTCGGCGAGGGCCTTGCCGAGAATCAAAACCGGGCGGCGCTGGTCGATGACTGGCAGGCCGCGATGGGCAATCCAGTCGCGGACAGTGTTCTTGTGGACATACAGCAGCTTGGCCGCTTCCTCAACCGAGTAGTTGCGGTGGATTTTCACCAGCCGCGGATTGCGCGTGCGACGCGACACGGCAGACCCTTACTTTGCGGCGCCGCGGCTGGATTCGATCTGGCGGTTCAGCCATTCGTCGACTTCATGCGTCAGCCAGCCGACCGCGCAGCCGCCAAGTCGGATCGGCTTCGGGAAGGTCGCGTCGTAGCGAGGCGACTTCGGGTTGATCTTGTCGTAGATCGTGCTGCGCGACAGGCGCAAGCGCGATTCGAGATCACGGCGGCGCTCAATGGAAACTGTGCGTTGGTTCGTCTCGGCCATGTTCTGCACCGTTTGGTAGGGTGCAGAGAAACTATTGCTTGGCAGACGGCAGTTGTCCGATTTCGGAAAACGAGAAACCGATTTCGGTTTTCAGTCCGGTTCAAGCTTACGCGCTTCACCTATCACGTCACGAATAGTGTCGTCGTCGGGACTGCGAAAGCCCAGCCCCTGCAACTTGGCGACAACTTCCTTCGCCGCACCCCGTTCGGGTAGCTCTGCCAGAGCATCCAACGCGCGGATGATGCGCAGCAGTGTTTTTTCCCGCTTCGGGTTCAAAGGCTTGTTATTTGCGTTGTCTATGACAAGAGCGGGTTCGGCAGGCGCGACCTTCGGCGGAGGAAGGGGGAATTCATCCGGGAAGGTGAACGGATGCGGCAGCGATGCTCCCCAATTCCTGAAATCTGCCAGCGAGACAAAATACTTGCCCTTGGGCGAATTGTATCGCGCCTTGAGATTGCGTGCCCTGATATGTGTACGCGCAGCGTCGCGCCTAGAAACGAAGTGAACCCTGAACCGATTGACCGTGTCCGCAATGTTGACGGGAATGTATCGCTCCTCCAATACATCAAGAATACTCGGCTCGAAGTCGAGAGACAGGCAGACAGCCTCCTCCAGCGTGACCTCGGCCAAATTGAGCCAATACTTCCAAAGTGGCTTTTCGGCTGCCATTTCGCTGACTCAACCCAACCCGAAATACCGCTCGAAGAACGTTGCCAGCTTGTCGAGGACCGTTTGCTTCTTTACCGAATGGTTGTTGTTCTTCGAGAACCGCGAGACCGGCGGCAGAATTCTTGTGATGGCCGTTCCGGTGGTCGGAATCGCACCGTCGCGGAAGGCATTGTTCACGAATGCCCTTGTCTCGTCCGCGTTCAGTCCTTCGTCGTTGATGATCCGATCAAGCTCCTCGGCCTTCTTTCGAGCGACGAAAGCCTGCCATTCCGCATTCACTTTGGCCTTGGGCGAGACGGAATCCACGAAGGCTTCAATGAGGTCTTTCTTGTTGCGCAAGGACGGGCTGGAATTGATCGCGCGCTCGATGGTGGCGCGAATCTCCTTGTCGTTGCCGGTGCCCTTGGCCTTGATGTACCGCTCGACCAGCATCAGGATGTAATCGACGTTGATCTCGACCTGCTTGATGAGTTCGATCTCGAACACCACGTCGTCGTTGATCGTTTCCTTTTCGGCTGCGGATGCGCTGCGGAACTCGGCGTAGAGATTCAGGTATAGGCTCTGGTAATCCTGAAAATCGCGTTCGCTGAGGATTTCGTGGCCTGCGAAGTCGTCGAAGGACGTGAGGATGTTCCGCAGCCGCAGGATCGAGCCGAACAACTTGATGAATGCTTTCTGCGCCGCTTCACCGGTGATGGCTTGGCCCAACGGGAACAGCGCCACCAGTTCGGCGACCTTCTTCTGGTATTCCGTGTAGTAGTCCGCGTAGGGCTTGAGCAGCACGATGCCCTTGGCGTCCTTGTTGCCGAACAGCGCGAGCGCGTCGTTGGTTTCCTGCTCCAGATCGCGGAAGGAAATGATGTTGCCGTAGGTCTTGACCGAATTGAGGATGCGATTGGTGCGCGAATACGCTTGGATTAGCCCGTGCGCGCGCAGGTTCTTGTCCACCCACAGGGTGTTCAGTGTGGTGGCATCGAAGCCGGTCAGGAACATGTTCACCACGATGACCAGGTCAAGCTCGCGGTTCTTCAGCCGCTGCGACAAATCCTTGTAGTAGTTCTGGAACTTGTCGGCACCGGTGTCGAAGTTGGTGGCGAACAGTCCGTTGTAGTCCTTGATAGCAGCATCGAGGAAATCGCGCGAGCCTTGATCCAGCCCTTCGGTCTCGAATTCCTCCTCGCCGAGCAGGCCATCGGATTCTTCCTCGTTGGCGGCGAAGCTGTAGATCAGGCCGATCTTTAGCCGCTGCGCAGGCGGAACATCCTTCTGCTGGCTGGCGAACTCCGTGTAATAACGTTTGGCCGCGTCGATGGACGCCGTGGCGAACAGCGAATTGAAGCCGTTGAGCCGCTTGCCGCCCACCCGGTAGCTGGCGCTGCGCTTGGTCTTCTGGTCGAAATGCTCACGGATGTAGCCGACGACCTGCGCGATACGCTCCGGCGCGAGCAACGCCCGTTCCGTATCAATCGCTGACACCTTCTTATCGCGTACATGTGGCGCAGTCTTGATAGTGTTGATGTAGTCGATGCGGAACGGCAGCACATTCTTGTCGTTGATGGCATCGACAATGGTGTAGGTGTGCAGCTTGTCGCCGAACGCTTGTTCGGTGGTGCGTAATTTCGGGTTGCCACCCGTGCCTGCGTTGTCGGCGAAGATCGGCGTACCGGTGAAGCCGAAAAGGTGATAGCGCTTGAAGGTGCGAGTGATTTCCGCATGCATGTCGCCGAACTGACTGCGGTGGCACTCGTCGAAGATGACGACGACGTGCGCATCATAGACCGTATGCTTCTTGTTCTTGGCGACGAAGCGGCTTAGCTTCTGGATGGTGGTGATAATGATGCGCGCATTGGCATCTTCCAGTTGTTTTTGCAGCACAGCCGTCGAGGTGTTGGAGTTAGCGGCGCCTTTCTCGAAGCGCTCGTACTCGCGCATGGTCTGGTAGTCCAGGTCCTTGCGATCCACCACAAACAATACTTTGTCGATTTCCGGCAGCCCGCGGGCCAGTTGTGCGGCTTTGAAGCTGGTCAGCGTCTTGCCGCTGCCTGTGGTGTGCCAGATATAGCCGCCCGCTGCAACGGTGCCCAATTGCCGGTGGTTGGTGGCCGTGCCGATGCGTTGTAGGATGCGCTCCGCCGCGACGATCTGGTAGGGCCGCATCACCAGCAGTTTGCGATCCACGTCGAACACGCAGTAGCGGGTAAGGATGTTCAACAGCGCGTGCTTGGCGAAAAAGGTTTTGGTGAAATCGGCCAGCTCTGCGATCTGCTGATTCTTTGCGTCGGCCCACCAACTGGTGAAGGAAAAGCTGTTCGAAGTTTTCTTGCGGTCACGCTTGTTGCGCTGCTCGGCCAAGTGACCATCACGCACGGTGTTGCTGTAGTACTTGGTCAGCGTGCCGTTGCTGATGACGAACAACTGCACGTACTCGAATAGTCCGGAGCCCGCCCAGAAGCTGTCGCGCTGATAGCGGTCGATCTGATTGAACGCCTCGCGGATGTCCACGCCCCGGCGTTTCAATTCGACATGTACCATCGGCAGTCCGTTGACCAGCACGGTCACGTCGTAGCGGTTGGCGCGCTTGCCCTCGACCTCGTACTGATTGATGACTTGCAGGCGATTGTTGTGGATGCTCTGCTTGTCGATCAGGTAGATGTTCTTGGTGCTGCCGTCGTCGCGCTTCAAGACCTGCACATGGTCTTCCTGAATCCGCGCGGTCTTCTCCACGATGCCGTCGTTCGCCCCGGCGATCTTCTCGCCGAAAAAGGCTTTCCATTCAGTATCGCTGAACGTGATCTTGTTCAAAGCCTCCAACTGGCGGCGCAGGTTGGCGACCAGTTCCGCTTCGCTGGTGATGGGCAGGTATTCGTAAGCCTGTGCCTGCAAGCGTTTGATGAAATCGCGCTCAAGCTCCGCTTCGGACTGATAGCGCTCCTCGCGTACTTCGTTCTGGCGCACGAACTCCGCGACGACAGTGCTTTCGTTGGAAAGCGCAATTGGCTCAAAACGTGAAGGCTTGAGGTCTTCGCTCACGCCGCCTCCCGGAAGGTGAGCAGGCGATCGCGGTAGTGTTCGTATTGTTGGCGGCGGGCATTGATCTCGGCGGGCAAGCCGGAATAAAGGTCGTTTACCAGCGCGTCGAATTTGTCGAGGATGGAGACAATGCGTTCCTGATCTTCCAGTGGCGGGACAGGAATCGCGAGCTTTCGGAGGCTCTCAGCCGAAAGACGCTTGACCTTCGCGCGCGCCACGTATTTGTTCTTCTCGGTATGGAAAGCCGAAGTTTGGAACCAGTAAGAGACAAACTTTGGATTCATCGAATGACGGAAAGCGAAGCAGTCATCGTGGATCGCGACTTGGCCATCGCCCAACCATACCACCGCTTTGGCGACGTCTTCGACAGTCTCCCCGACGCTCGCAATAACGAGGTCACCCGGTTGGGCGAAACGCAGAGTGGATGCCATGTCGGCACGAACGCGAGCGAAGGCTGTCGTGGCGGCAGTTCCGTACTGCGTGTAGATATCGCCATAGTGGATGCAAGCAATGCCATCAGCAGCAAGATCGTCTTTTGTGAATCTGCGACCTCGGATGAAATTACCTATTGCGTTCAAGGTCATCCACCTTATGCTTGCTTGCTTGCTTGCTTGCTTGCTTGCGTCAGCGTCCGTGCGTTCGTTGAACGTCAACAGCGCGTCGCGGTAGTACCTATATTGCTGCCGACGCGCCTCCAGCTCCGCCTCCAGCTCCGCCTCCAGCTCCGCCTCCAGCTTGGTAAACATATCAAGCACTTTCACGATTTCGCGCTGAATTTCGAGCGGCGGCACAGGAATGCGAATCTTCGCGAGGTTCTTGGCAGAAACGTCGATGACCTTTGTACCGGTCGAGTGCTTCTTTTTCAGCGCGAAAAAATCAGCGGTCTGGAAGTAGTACGAAAGAAACTTGGCATCTTCACTGTGCTTTATCACCGTAGCATGCCCGCCTGTGACGATTTGCGAGTTGCCGAGCCACGCTACAGCTTTGCAAACGTCCTCGATATTTTCGCTGGTGTTGGTGATGATGACATCGCCCGGATTGACCTTCGCCAGCCTCTGCGCAGTTTCCGGCGCGACGAACGAAATCGTTTCCGTTGTCCAGATGCCGTAGTAGGTGTAAATCTGACCGTAGTGGATGGCACCAACTCCACTTTCGGCGAAGTCGGTTTTTGGCATCCCGTTGCCGCGCACGAGTTCAGCGATGTCGCCAATCGCCTTGTACGGCACACCGTTCGAGCAGTGTTCCGCAATGAGGTCGTCAATCCGGCTCATGCTTCTTCACCTTCAAGGTCGGCCACAATCGTGTCGATCTGTGTACGCAACTCCGCTTGCCGAGTCACGATGTCGGCAATCTTTGCGTTGAGTGCGCGGATGTCGACTACTTCGCTGTTGTCGGCTTGTTCGACATAGGACGACACCGCGATGTTGTAGCCGTTGGCAGCAACGTCACCATTCTCGACCAGTCGGGCAAAGTGAGCGAGGTCTTTGCGCTCGGCGAAGGCGTCGAGAATTCTTTGTCGATTGGCTTCGGTCAGCTTGTTCTTGTTTCCGCTACGCACGAACTCGGCGGATGCATCAATGAACAGTGTGGCATTGTCACGCTTGGACTTCTTCAACACGATGATGCAGGTGGCAATTCCCGTGCCGAAAAACAGGTCAGTGGGCAATTGGATGACGGTATCGACGTAGTTGTTGTCGATCAGGTATTGGCGAATCTTCTGCTCGGCGCCACCGCGATAGAGTACTCCAGGAAATTCGACGATGGCCGCCGTGCCACTGGTTGCCAGCCAGCTCAGGATGTGCATCGTGAAGGCGAGGTCGGCCTTGCTCTTGGGCGCGAGTACGCCGGCAGGTGCAAAGCGGGGGTCGTTGATCAGCAGCGGGTTGCTGTCGCCAGCCCACTTGATGGAATACGGCGGATTGGAAACGATGGCCTCGAACGGTTCGTCATCCCAGTGCGCCGGGTCAGTGAGTGTGTCGCCGTGCGCGATATCGAACTTCTCGTAGTTCACATCGTGCAGGAACATGTTGATCCGGCAAAGATTGTAGGTGGTCAGGTTGATTTCCTGCCCGAAGAAGCCCTGGCGCACTCCGTTCGGCAGCACCTTGGCGAATTTCAGCAGCAGCGATCCCGAGCCGCAGGCCGGGTCATACACCTTGTTCACTTCGGTCTTGCCGGCGACGGCGATCCGGGCCAGCAGTTCGGAAACTTCCTGTGGGGTAAAGAATTCGCCGCCTGATTTGCCCGCGCTGGAGGCGTACATCGTCATTAGGAATTCGTAGGCATCTCCAAAGGCGTCGATGCTGTTGTCGGAAAAGGTGCCGAGATTGAGGTCGCCAACAGCGTCCAGCAGCTTCACCAGTTTTTCGTTGCGCTTGGCGACGGTTGGGCCGAGCTTGCTGCTGTTAACGTCTAGATCGTCGAACAGGCCCTTGAAGTCATCCTCACTGTCCGAGCCGATAGCCGAGCCTTCGATGTCCTTGAACACGCGAGACAGGGTTTCGTTGAGATTCACATCGTTGCGCGCCTGCTTTCGCACGTTGGCAAACAGATGCGAGGGTAGGATGTAGAAACCTTTTTCCTTGACCGTTTCGGCGCGGCCTTGTTCGGCGTCGGAATCGCTGAGCTTGACGTAGTCGAAGTCCGAACTGCCGGCTTTGCGCTCTTGCACGTTCAGGTAGGCGGTGAGGTTCTCCGAGATGAATCGGTAGAACAGCATGCCGAGCACATAGCTCTTGAAGTCCCAGCCGTCGACGCTGCCACGCAGGTCGTTGGCGATACGCCAGATGGTCTTGTGAAGTTCCGCTCGCTCTATTTCTCTGTTAGTTGTCGCCACTGTTCAGTCACTCGTTCCATGGCCAAATTTTCGAGGGGCAGGAGGGTCCAAGGCTCCGTCAAGGGAATGACGATTGCGGACGGGTTCATTTCACCGCGTTCAACGCGCGCATCTTCGCGAAACCCGCGAGGATGTCGTGAATGCTGCCGACTACACCCCGGATGCCCCTTTCTCGTTTGCGCCAATGGTACACACAAACAGCGAGGTGGCGGGCGGCGATACTACGCGGACTTGAACAACGGCACGATTTTGTTTTTGTCGTCGACGCGTAGCTTGTCGAGATAGTCCCCCCACGCCTGCATCATGTTGCGGCGTTCGGCGAGGAATTGCGCACGATCATATGCCGCGCCGAGCGGGCCGCTGGCCTTGTGCGCAAGCTGTCGCTCGATGGCATCCGGCTTCCATCCCAATTCGGCCAGTAGCGTGCGTGCGGTTGCGCGGAAGCCGTGCGCGGTCATCTGCTCGCCCGTGTAGCCGATGCGACGCAGCGCTGCGTTGACCGTGTTGTTGCTCATGGGTCGCGTGTGCGAACGCGCGCCGGGGAACAGGTAGCGCGGTGCGTCGGGCTTGGCGGGAATGCCGTTGCCGGTCAGCGCGTGCAAGTCACGCAGGATTGCGACCGCCTGCGTGGACAAAGGGACGATATGCGCTTGGCGCATCTTCATCTTGTCGGCAGGGATTCGCCATTCGCCCGCGTCAAGGTCGAATTCCGGCCATTCGGCGGCGCGTAATTCGCCGGGCCGCACAAACAGCAGCGGTGACAACGCCAACGCGCAGCGCGTGACGAATTGCCCCTGATAGCCATCTATCGCGCGCATGAGCGTGCCGACATCGGCAGGCGAGGTGAGGGCGG